>CAZKCY010000154.1:0-2631 GCA_964551155.1 uncultured Marinimicrobium sp.
CTACTGTGCAGGGTAAGATAAATGCTGTTCAAGACTTGGAGCAGTGGCGCAACAACTATATTTTGAGCGTACTGTTTAAAGAAGACGAAGTCACTCAGCAGGATGGCACCCAAGCGACTGAAAAAACCGCAGAGAAATACGCGGCCTCGGCAAAAAGCGCTTACAAACTCACCGAAGAACATTCCAACCTCTTTGTCTACGGCTCACACACCGATGACGAGTTCGCCGCTTACTCCAAATACACCACTTTATCTGTCGGTTACGGCCGCAGGCTCTACGACGCCGAAACCATGCAGCTGGATGTGGAACTCGGTCCTGGTTATTTCTGGGCCGAGCAAGAGTTTGAAGGCGGAACCTCTCAAAGCGAAGACGGTGCCGTGTTGCGCGGTGCCGCCAATTTTGACTGGCAGGTTTCGGAGAACGCCGATTTCAAACAGGTGCTGAGCGTTGAAGCCGCCGAGGACAACACTCGCACCCAGTCTGATACCTCGCTGAGTACCAGTATCAATAATTCCATGCAGATGAAAGTCGGGTTCAGCCTGACCAGCGATACCGAGGTGGCGCCGGGCAAAGAAAGCACCGACACCACCACCTACATCAATCTTGTATACAAGTTTCAATAGCGCCTTGGAATCTCGATGTTGACATGTCATCCCGAGCTAGCGAGGGATCTGTAGGAGCGCCCCTGGGCGCGATCGCGGGTATGGCCCGCTCCTACGGCCAATAGGATCCTTCGCAAGCTCAGGATGACAGTCGGGCGTACCTACAATTCTCGCCGCGCGGCCCTCCCGCAAAAAGCCTGCAACTGGAACTGAACCGCCAAATAGCCTACTCTTGAAAGTTGTTCAGGGGATTGAATAACACCCTCTTCCTTCGAGTAATCCGAAACGACAGTGAGGCAGTAGTTTATGGCTGAGTCCTATCAAGTTACCGAAACCCTTTCGCTCAACGGCAAGGAATACCGCTACTACCCCTTTGACAAGGTGGCGAAGAAGTTTCCGGTCGACAAACTGCCTTACTCCCTAAAAATTCTGCTCGAAAACCTACTGCGCCACGCCGACACTGGCGCGGTGAGCGAAAACGACATTGAAGCTCTGGCAAACTGGGATCCGAAAGCCGAACCCGATCAGGAAATCGCTTTTGTCCCGGCGCGGGTGGTGCTGCAGGATTTCACCGGCGTCCCGGCCATTGTCGATCTGGCGGCCATGCGCGATGCGGTGAAAGAGCTGGGCGGCAAACCCAAGCAGATTAACCCTCTATCGCCGGTTGAGCTGGTAATCGACCACTCGGTGATGGTGGATTATTTCGGCAGCGAAAACTCCTTTGAGAAAAACACCGCCGTGGAAATCGAGCGCAACCGCGAGCGCTATCAGTTTCTGCGCTGGGGCCAGAAGGCCTTCGATAACTTTAAAGTCGTGCCCCCGGGCACCGGCATTGTGCACCAGGTGAACCTCGAATACCTGGCCCGCGGTGTCTTTGTGCGCGAAGCCGATGGGGTGCGCGAAGCCTATCCCGATACCCTGGTGGGTACCGACTCCCACACCACTATGATCAACGGCCTTGGCGTTCTGGGCTGGGGTGTGGGTGGTATCGAAGCCGAAGCTGCCATGCTCGGCCAGCCAATCTCTATGCTGATACCCCAGGTCGTGGGCTTTAAACTCAAAGGCGAGCTTCCCGAAGGTGCCACCGCCACTGATCTAGTGCTCACCGTAACCCAAATGCTGCGCAAACTGGGGGTAGTGGGTAAATTTGTGGAATTTTTCGGGCCGGGTTTGAAGCACCTGACCCTGGCCGACCGGGCCACCATCGGCAATATGGCGCCGGAATACGGCGCTACCTGCGGTATTTTCCCGGTCGATCGGCAGACCCTCGATTATCTGAAATTCACCGGCCGTTCTGCCGAGCAGGTCGAGTTGGTGGAAACCTACATGAAAACCATGGGGCTCTGGCACGACGACGATACGCCCGATGCCGAATACAGCGAAGTGCTGGAGCTGGATCTGGCCGATGTCGAACCCTGCATCGCCGGGCCCAAGCGGCCTCAGGATCGTATCTCGCTGAAAGACAGTCAGGAAGCTTTCCACGAAGTGCTGGAGCAAACCGACAAACAGCACCGCAACACCATCGCCAGTACCACCGAGGAGCACTTTAACTCCGAAGGCGGCAGCGCCGCTGTGGGTGGTGTTTCTCCCGCCGACCAGGGCGCGGTGGATGTCGAATATCGGGGCGAGAAGTTTCGCCTTAAGCACGGTGCGGTGGTCATCGCAGCCATCACCAGCTGTACCAACACCTCTAACCCAGCGGTGCTGATGGCGGCCGGCCTGGTGGCCCGCAAAGCCCGCGAGCGCGGCCTGGAAACCAAACCCTGGGTCAAGACCAGCCTGGCGCCCGGCTCCAAAGTAGTGACCGACTATCTGGACAAAGCAGGGTTATCGGAAGATCTCGAAGCTCTGGGTTTTTACCTGGTCGGCTACGGCTGCACCACCTGTATCGGTAACTCCGGCCCCTTGCCCGAAGAAATTTCCGAGGCGATTCACGAAGGCGATTTGACCGTTGCTTCAGTGCTGTCGGGTAACCGAAATTTCGAAGGCCGCATACACCCCGAGGTGCGCACCAACTATCTGGCTTCGC
>CAZKCY010000154.1:2641-6194 GCA_964551155.1 uncultured Marinimicrobium sp.
GGTGGTGGCCTACGCTTTGGCCGGCACCATGGACATAGATCTGACCAACGACCCAGTGGGCTTGGACAGCGAGCGCAAGCCGGTTTACCTCAAGGATATCTGGCCCAGCACTGAAGAAATTCACAAGGCGATAGCCGACCATCTCGAACCGGAAATGTTTGCCGAGAAATACGCCGACGTTTATAGCGGCGATGAAAACTGGCGCAATCTGCCGGTCGAGGAAAGCCAGCTGTACGGCTGGCCGGAATCGGACTATGTGCGCCGGCCGCCGTTCTTCGAAGGCATGAGCAAAGAGGCCGGTGAAATAAAGCCGATCGAAAAAGCGCGCTGCCTGGTAAAAGTGGGCGATAGCATTACCACCGACCATATCTCGCCCGCCGGCGCGATAATGCCCGACAGCCCGGCCGGCAAGTACCTGCAGGATCAAGGCGTGGACCCGAAAGATTTCAACTCCTACGGCTCCCGGCGCGGCAACCACGAGGTGATGATGCGCGGCACCTTTGCCAACGTGCGCCTGAAAAACCAGATGGCCCCGGGCACCGAAGCCTGTTGGACCACCTATTTGCCCGACGACGAAGTGATCAGCATCTACGATGCCGCCGAGCGCTACCGCAAGGACGACACGCCTTTGGTAGTATTGGCCGGCAAGGAATACGGCACCGGCTCCTCCCGCGATTGGGCCGCCAAAGGTCCGGCTCTGCTCGGTATTCGCGCGGTATTGGCGGAGAGCTACGAGCGCATTCACCGCTCCAACTTGGTAGGCATGGGCATACTGCCGCTGCAATTCAAAGAAGGCGATTCGGTCGCTTCTCTGGAGCTCACCGGCAATGAGTATTTCAGCATTCCGGAGGTAGCGGAAGACAGCAAAACCGTGACCGTAAAGGCCGAAAGTCCCGAGGGCGACACCAAGACGTTCGAGGCTCGGGTGCGCATAGACACACCCAACGAATTTGCCTATTTCAAAAATGGTGGCATTTTGAAGTATGTATTGCGCAACCTGGCGCAGCAGTGAGGGCTGTAGTGGTGAACAATAGGAAGCGAACATGACCTTGAGCCACACCGATGCCCAGGGCAAGGCCAGCATGGTGGATGTTTCCGACAAGCCGGCCACGGTGCGCGAAGCTCGCGCTCAGGCGCGTGTACTGATGCGCCCGGAAACCCTGGAACAGATACGGGACAACAACCTGAAAAAAGGCGATGTTCTGGCGGTGGCGCGCATTGCCGGTATTCAGGCCGCCAAGAAAACCGCCGATTTGATTCCCCTGTGCCATCCCCTGGCCTTGAGCAAAGTGGCGGTGGAGTTCGAGCTGCACAATGAGCCGGCCGGCGTAACCGTCACCAGCTACTGCAAGCTCAGCGGCCAGACTGGCGTGGAGATGGAAGCTCTGACGGCGGCCAGTGTCGCGGCCTTGACCATTTACGATATGTGCAAAGCGGTGGACATGGATATGGTCATTGAACAGCTGTGTCTGCTGGAAAAATCCGGTGGCCGGCGGGGTCATTATCAGCGTTCCACCCAGTATCAGAAAGAGACAACCCATGATTGAAGTGCGGTTTTTTGCGCAACTGCGAGAAGAGCTGGGAGTCGAGGTTTTGTCGCTGGAAGCCCAAGGGCTTGAGAATATGGCCCAGCTGCGCGCTCGGCTGTTGGCGGAGCATCCGCAGTGGCAAGAGGCGCTCGGGCGGCCCGCTTTGTTGCTGGCAGTCAATCACGCTTTGGTTAAACTGGATCACCCCTTGAGCGATGGCGACGAAGTGGCGTTCATGCCTCCGGTTACGGGAGGATGACAATGATTTCTGTGCAGTCCGAAGATTTCGATGTCGCTACCGAATACGCTGCTTTGACGGCCGACGATGACAGCGCTGGCGCTGTGGTGTTTTTTGTCGGCCGAGTGCGTCAGCATAACGACGGGCGAGATGTTACCGGCCTTTCACTTGAACATTATCCCGGCATGACCGAACGAGCATTGGAAAACATTGTCGAGGAAGCGCGTAAGCGTTGGCCGGTTGAGAAGGTCCGGGTCATTCACCGGGTAGGGGACTTGGCTTTGGGCGATCAGATTGTTTTTGTCGGCGTCTCCAGTGCGCACCGTAAAGCGGCTTTTGAAGCGGCTGAATTTGTGATGGATTATTTGAAAACCCAGGCGCCGTTCTGGAAGAAAGAACAAACCGGGGCGGGCAGTGTTTGGGTCGAAGCTCGGGCCGGAGATCAGCAGGCGGCCCAGAGGTGGTCAAAAAGCTGATTTCCCCTTTATCTAACAGCAATAACGGCAGTAATTTTACAACGGAGAGCTCCATGAAACTGAAAACCCTTGCTTTAATACTTCTGTCGGCCGGCCTGGTATTGGGGTGCCGACAGGGCCTGGAACCGGAAGACGCCGAAGGCTCAGCGGGTTCGTTGGCCAGTCAGTTAACGCCGATTCTGGAAGGCGATCATCGTCCTCCCCAACACAAGAGCCGGGACCAGTACCGCAACCCTCTCGAGACGCTTCGGTTTTTCGGGGTCTCGGCCGATGACACTGTGATTGAAATTAACCCCGGTGGCGGTTGGTATATGGAGATCCTGGGACCGCTGCTCAACGACCAGGGGCAGTATATTGCCGTAACGCCCAACCCCGAGCTCGAAGGTATGCCTAGTTATGTGGTGAGCCAGGCCGCCCAGATTCAAGCTCGCATCAAGGAACAGCCAGAGCTTTATGGCCAGGCGAAAATACAGTTTTACAATCCCGCCGAGCCGGTACTGGGCGAGCCTGGCAGTGCCGACAAAGTGCTGACCTTTCGCAATGTGCACAACTGGATCAATGCCGGTCTGGCCGAGGATATGTTCGCCGCTTTTGCCGAGGTGCTGAAAACCGGCGGGGTATTAGGCGTAGTACAGCATCGCGCGCCTGAAGGGGTTGATCCGGAGCAGTCGGCGCCCGAAGGCTATGTCGCCGAAGAAGTGGTAATTCAGCTGGCCGAGGCGGCGGGCTTTCAGCTTGAGGCTCGTTCGGACATTAACGCCAACCCGGAAGACTCTCGCGACCATCCTCATGGGGTGTGGACTCTGCCTCCGGTGCTCCGCCTGGGAGAGGAATCTCGTGAAGAGTACCTGGCGGTAGGCGAGAGCGATCGTATGACGTTGCGATTCGTTAAGCAGTAAGCCTCGCACTATTCGGTTCAGGGGTTAGAGGCGTTCGCCCTTTGGCCCCGGAGCTCGGATTTTCTGCCGGGCCGGTCTAATATCGCTCCCACCGGGCCCTTGGTATACAATGCCGGCCATTACCGCTGGGTCGAAACGCCCACACATTCCTGGCCACCCCCGAATTGAACTCCTGCTTGAGACCCTATGAAAAAGGTTTTAATCGTCAAACTCAGCTCTATGGGCGATCTGGTGCAGGCTCTGCCTGCGCTTAGCGACGCCGCGCGGGCGCTGCCGGGCATTGAGTTCGACTGGGTGGTGGACGAATCCTTCGCCGAGGTGCCGCAATGGCACCCGGCAGTCAATGAGGTGGTGATTTCCGCCCATCGGCGTTGGCGCAAAAACTTTCTCAAATCGGTGCGCACCGGTGAG
>CAZKCY010000155.1:0-1003 GCA_964551155.1 uncultured Marinimicrobium sp.
ACCAGGACGCCATCAAAAAGGGCTTCGCGGTGCAGGATCCAAACGGAATCTGGGAGGTGCCTTACTTGCCGCTCGATCCGGCCGATCTGAACTGCAGCTACGATGCTGTGGTGCGGGTCAACAGTCAGTCGGGCAAGGGTGGCGTCAGCTTCCTGTTGCAGCAGCAGGCCGGCTTCGAGTTGCCGCGCCGGCTGCAGATCGAGTTCAGCGGTGTGGTTCAGCGGGTCAGCGATTCGACCGGAAAAGAGGTCAAGAGCACCGATATATTCCATCTGTTTGAGCGCGAATATCTGCAAGTCAGCGCGCCTTACAGCTACACCAGCAGCAAGGTGAGCGATCAGGCGCCGGATGCAGAGGGCCGGGCGGTCAACACCCAGATCCGGGTTCAGTATCAGGGTCAGGAGGTTGAACTGGAAGGCCAGGGCAATGGGCCTATAGACGCGGCGGCCAAGGCGCTCAGCAAACACAGCGGCGAAACCGTGACCGTGGTCGATTACCACGAACACGCCATGGGCCACGGCTCGGATGTGGAAGCGGTGTGCTACGTCGAGCTCAAGGTAGGCGAGGGCAAATCATTGTTCGGCGTAGGTCAGGATCGCAACATAGTCGCGGCGGCCATCAAGGCGTTGATCAACGGCGTCAACCGCCACACCCAGTACGCCGAAAGCCATGCGCCCGAGCAAGAGGCGACCATTGCCTGAGGCTTGTTGAGTTGAAATAGGCTCTGAGATGCCGACCCATTCGCGCAAGCGAATGGGTCGGCTTTTTGATGTGTGCTCGGCGTAGAACTGCTATATTTGCTAGGCGAGGTCGTTGCCTCTGGTTGGTATTGGACGGAGTCAAAATGAGGCAAGTTCGCTTTGCCCGACAGTCAATTGAACGGCTGCTATTATTGTTTATGGGTTTGGCTCTGGCGTTATCGGTCAGCGCTAACTCCCATCCCCCCAGCATTGAAATCGGCGATCTGAGCAAGATTGAGGTGGAAAAGCCCGTCTCCCAGGTT
>CAZKCY010000155.1:1013-6100 GCA_964551155.1 uncultured Marinimicrobium sp.
TGAAATCGGCGATCTGAGCCAAACCTATTTACGCGCTCCAGTTGAATTCAGTCAGCAGGAGGTATCGGTCGAATTCAGCAGCGTTCGAAACCAGCCCTTTGAGCCCTTGTCGGATGATCAAATCAATCAGGGCATGAGCGGTCGGGCCTTTTGGGTGAGGGCGCGCCTGCAGAATTCCTCGGAACAGCCGGTGACCTGGATTCTCAGCCATGAGACCAGCTATATTGATCATCTGGTGGTTCACTATCGCGATCTAAATGACGAACAATTCTCCAGAACCCATCTATCCGATCGGCAAAGCTTTGATCAGCGCCCGGTGGACTACCGAAAACTCGCGTTTCGCCATACCACGGAGGCAGGTAGCTTTACCGACCTGTATCTGAAACTCTATTTTGAAAAAGCCGACAGCATCAGTCTCAATCTGTTGTTGCAGGCCGAGTCGGAATTCGTCGATCAGCGGCAGCAGGAAAACCTGCTGTTCGGTATTTATTACGGCGCCCTCCTAACGCTCGCCGCCATAGCGCTGGTAGTCAGTCTTATGCTGCGCCGGCTGAGCGCCCTCTATTACTGTCTTCTGCTGTTAGCCACGGGTACCAAATGGTTATTGTTCAACGGTTATGGCTTTCAACATATCTGGCCTGAAAGCGTCTTCTGGCAGAACGAAGGCTTCCATATCGTCTTTCTGCTATTTGCGATTTTGGCGCTTCAATTTTCTAAAACCTTTCTCAGGCTCGACTGGCGCTTTCCGCTCCTGAACAAAGTCTTCTCTGCGTTGCAGCTGGTCTCCTGGCTGGCAATAGCTTTGCGCTTTGCCGGGTCTTACGCCTTGGTAATGAACATTGCCTTTGGCATGCTGTTCCTGTTGGCGCTGCTGATTCCGCTGGCCAGCTGGCTGACGTGGCGCAAGGGCTGGCAATACGCCCGCTGGTACACCTTGGCTTGGCTGGTTTATTCGGCAAGTTTGATCCTGGCACTCGCCAGTGGCTATTTCAGCTGGGCGGGCTGGGGCATGAGACCCCTGATTATCCTCCAGCTCGGCAGCTTGCTGGAGGCCGCGTTGCTGATGATTGCCATGGCCGAAGCTCTGCTGGGTATGGAACAGGAACGCCAAAAAGCGCTCGATATGGCTCACCGCGATCCTTTGACGGGGCTGGGTAACCGCCGCTTGCTGCAAACCGAGTTCGAGCGCTTCAAGCACTTGTACCATAAGGACCGAAAACCGGTGTTTTTGATCATGATTGACCTCGACTACTTCAAGGTCATTAACGATACCTTTGGCCACGACGCTGGCGACGCGGTACTGAAGGAGGTTGCGGAATTGCTGGTGTCCCACTGTCGGGAAACCGATGTCTGCATTCGCTATGGGGGCGAGGAGTTCGCGATACTGCTGCGCGCTGACAGCCTGGAAGAGGTTGTCGAGGTGGCCGAACGCATCCGCACGGAGTTTTCCAGCAACCCCACTAGCTACCAGAATCAAACCATAGAGCATACGTTGAGCAGCGGTATCACACCGGTGCTGGATGGGAAGGAGCGGTTAACTGCCAATGAAATGATGCAACGCGCCGACGCCGCGCTTTATCGGGGCAAAGAGGCGGGTCGCAACAGAAATGTTATTTATGGCAGGCCGCAGGAGACCTAATCCAGCTTTTTTAGAACAAATGTTCCAGGAAAAAGCCGTAAATCTGGGCATTTAAAATAAAAGAATATATGTAGATTTATGCGCCAGGCGCACAGCGTTGCTATACTGACAGTCTTATAGCGATAAGGACTAGATGGAGCGGTGGAATGAAGGATAAGACTACGGAACTGACTATCCTAGGCGCTTTAGTCCTAACTCTGGCCGCTATACTCCTCTATGACTATCTTCCCAAAAAGCGCTGGGTTCTGTATCCCAACGACGACATTCAAATCGAAGCATATTCCGACGATGAAAAGGGCGGCCCCAGTCACTCCGAGTGGATCAATGGCGACCAGAGTCAGTGGCTCTGTCGGGTAGAGGAACAGGGTCAATTTGAATACTGCGGTCTGAATTTTCTGGTGGCCGAAGACCCGACCTCAGCGGTCGATATCTCAGGTTTTGACCAAGTGTATTTGGAGCTCGAACCTATAGGTAAGGCTCACGATGTCCGCTTTTTTATGCGCAACTACAACGAACACTATTCCACACCTGGCGATTACAACAGCGCTAAGTTCATAAACTCCAATATTCGCCCGGCCGATATGGGCGAGGAAGTACAAATAGGTTTGAATGAATTCACCGTTGCTGACTGGTGGCTTGCCGAGCGGGATCTGCCCCGCGACCTGGCCAGACCGGAGTTTAAAAACATCATTGCGCTGGGCTTCGACTATCGCGGGCCTCGGGAGCCCGGTAGCTACAACGTGCGCATTAAAAAATTAGAACTGGTGGGCGACTGGGTGGCCGCTCGGCACTGGTATCTGGGGATACTCATCGTCTGGTTGGGAAGCGTGGTGATCATTTATCAAGATCGCAAGCGCTTGTCGACCTTAACAAGCTATAACGCCGATTTGCAGCAAACCAGTAAAAAATACCAAGAACTCTCGGCACTTGACCCGCTAACCGGCCTTTTTAATCGGTATGGTTTTAAGCAAGCAGCGGAAAAAATCTTACCCAGCGAACGCGACGAGAAAATTTCTTTGGTGTTGGTGGATATTGACTACTTCAAGCGCATCAATGATCGCCGCGGCCACAATGTTGGCGACCAGGTAATTAACCAGTTTGCCGAAGTCATCACTCAGTCTACCCGCGAGCAGGACATAGTTTGCCGCTGGGGCGGGGAGGAATTCTTGTTGCTTTGTCCCAACACCAGCGCACCACAAGCCTATGCGCTTGCCGAGAAAATTCGAACTAAGATCTTCGATACCCAATTCGATGAAAAAAGTGCTTTGCTGTTAACCGCCAGCTTCGGAGTCTGCGAGTTGGAGCCGGGCGAGGATCTGGTCAATGCTGTGGCGCGCGCAGACAAAGCGCTTTACACGGCCAAGGACTGGGGGCGCAACTGTACGGTAGTGGCCGAAGCAACGCCTGAATCCTCACGCTGAGCGAGGTTGTATAAAATAGCCTCGACCCTAGGCCTTTAAACGCTAAATTCCGGGCGCAACTGTTTCTCCACCCGTTCGAGCAAGGCGCGAGTTTTGCGAATGCCCTCGGCTTCAGACACTTGGTCGCCTTCGTACTCAATACCCACCCAACCGCGGTAGTTTGCTTCCACCACAATGCGCATCAGCCGTTCAAAATCGATCTCGGGCTCATCGCTCCGGTCGTCGAACCTGAAGGCTTTGGCGCTGACAGCCTTGGCGTAGGGCATCAACTCCTTAACACCTTGGTATTTGTTGTATTCCTCGCCGGTGTTCTGATCGATCACGAAGTTTCCGAAGTCGGGCAGGGTGCCTACCCGCGGATGCTGCGCGGTTTTCATTACTCCGGCCAGCCATTCTGCGTTGGATGAAAGACCGCCGTGGTTTTCCACCAGCACGTTCAAGTTCAGCGGTGCGCAATATTCGGCCAGTTGCACCAGGCCATCGGCCGCGCGTTGCATTTGCTCGGCGTAGCTGCCCGAGCTCTGGGCGTTGACCCGAATTGAGTGGCAGCCCAGTTCATGGGCGGCGTCGGCCCAGCGGTAGTGATTTTCCACCGCCTGCTTGCGGGCCTTGGGATCGGCATCCCCCAGGGCGCCCTCTCGGTCCACCATAATCAGCAGGCTTTGCACCCCGGCCTCGTCGGCGTTGCGGCGCAGCTGGCGCACCAGCTGATCGTTAAGGCTTTCCATGTAGAACTGATTGACGTACTCGATGGCGTCGAAACCGAATTCGTTGCGGGCGATCTGAGCAAAATTTACCGGATCCGCCTCGCCACTCCAAAAGCGGCGATTCAACGACCACTGCGCCAGCGAGATGCGATACAAGGGTTTATTGGTAGCGCTGGATTGTGTCATGCAGCCGGGCAGGGCGCTGGCGGCAAGGGCGGCGACGGAGAGCTGGGCGGCGCGCTTGAGCAGCTGCCGCCGGTTGGGGGAGAAGTCGTTCATAGTTAGGAGTCCTTATCGTTGTTATTACCGGAACTGAATTTTCGGGAATCAGACTAAATTCTGCCATTGCCAGCGGTCAAAAGACCAAAAGGGCAAGGGTGAAACGAGTTTAGCTTTTTCGGCACGCCAATGAAACCGGTTTCATTTTTCCGCCAGTTGAGTAATAATTCTGTTTTCACAATAACCATAACGACGAGCCCCCTATGCCGGGGCAGTGAGCAGCAAGCTATGATTCAGACCTCCCACCACTACGACGCCATCGTAATCGGCTCTGGCATTTCCGGCGGTTGGGCCGCCAAAGAGCTGTGCGAAAAAGGCCTGGAAACCCTGGTTCTGGAGCGCGGTCGCGACGTCAAGCACGTCGAGGATTACCCCACCGCGCACAAAGAAGCCTGGGAAATGCCGATGCGCGGCGAAATGTCGGCCGAGTTCCGCCGTCAGAATCCGGTCTTGTCCCGCTGCTACGCGGTCAGCCAGGCCACCGAGCATTTCTTCGCCAAAGACGATGATCATCCCTGGCGGCAGAAAAAGCCGTTCGATTGGATTCGCGGCTATCAAGTGGGCGGCAAGTCGCTGATGTGGGCCCGCTGGGTGCAGCGCTGGAGCGAGTTCGATTTTGAAAGCAACCTGAAAAACGGCGTCGGCATCGATTGGCCCATTCGCTACAGCGATTTGGCGCCCTGGTACAGTTATGTCGAAAAGTTCGCCGGTATCAGCGGCAACCGAGATGGTCTCCCGCAAATTCCCGATGGCGAATTCCTGCCGCCTATGGAAATGAATCGGGTCGAGAAACACTTCAAGCAGGCCATAGAAAGCAACTTCCCCGGCCGGCATCTGGTAATGTCGCGCACCGCCAATCTGTCGCAGGCCCACCTCGGCCGCGGCCCATGCCTGTATCGAGCCCGCTGCGCGCGCGGTTGCCCCTACGGGGGTTATTTCAGCAGCAATTCCGCAACCCTGCCGGCGGCGGCCGCCACGGGCAAACTCACCATGCGCCCGCATTCGGTGGTGCACTCAATCATCTACGACGAACAGAAACAG
>CAZKCY010000156.1:0-6100 GCA_964551155.1 uncultured Marinimicrobium sp.
AGGACTTCCTCCCGGACCTGATCGCCGTAGCGCTGTTTCAGCACGTTCATGGGAACCTTGCCCGGCCGGAACCCCTTCAGCTTGACCCGGCGACCCAGGTCTTTGATGCGCTTCTCCACCTGGCTGTCGATCCGGTCGGCGGGCACCTGGACGGTAACCCGGCGGCTCAGCTCGCCGACCGGATACCCTGCAATCTGTAGCGGCAAGGCAACATTGTCGAAAACGCTGCGATCAAACAGCAATTGGTGATTCTGGAACACCACTCCAACTTTGCGCCGATGATGGGGTATTTGAGAGCGGGACAATCGGTTGAGGTTGCGCCCATCGATCAATACCTGGCCCTGGGTGGGGCGCTCCATCAGCATGATCAGTTTCATCAGGGTGCTCTTGCCGGCACCCGAGTGGCCGGTCAAAAACACCATTTCGCCCTGGGCCACATCCAGGTCGATGTGCGAGAGCGCCTCCTGGCCGCTGCTATAGCGCTTGCTTACGCCATCGAAATGGATCATTGAGCCCCTCCGACCGGACTCTGCTCAAAGGCGGCCATGAGCATAATCAACCTTTGCGCTCGCTAGCTTGGCGTTCGCCGAAGAGCGCCTGGACAAAGGGTTCGGCGGCAAAGGGCTGAAGATCGTCCACCCCTTCGCCAACGCCTATGTAGCGCATCGGAATTTCAAAGGCCTTACTGAGCGCGAACACCACGCCACCTTTGGCGGTACCGTCCAGCTTGGTCAACGCCAGCCCCGTGACCCCCACCGATTCGATAAATTGCTTGGCCTGGCTGAGAGCGTTCTGACCTGTACCGGCGTCCAGCACCAACAAGACTTCGTGGGGCGCACTGGCATCGAGCTTGGCCATGACTCGTTTGACTTTGCTCAGCTCTTCCATCAAATGCGCTTTGTTGTGCAGCCGACCGGCGGTATCGGCGATCACCACGTCTATGCCGCGCGCCTTGGCCGCCTGCAGGGCATCGAAAATCACCGAGGCGCTGTCGGCGCCCGAGTGCTGGGCAATCACCGGCACCTGATTGCGCTCGCCCCAAACCTGCAGTTGCTCGACAGCGGCGGCGCGAAAGGTATCGCCGGCGGCAAGCATGACTTTTTTGCCTTCCCTCTGAAGCTTTTGCGCCAGCTTGCCAATGGTGGTGGTCTTGCCCACGCCATTGACGCCCACCACCAGAATAACGAAAGGCTCCTTGCTGGAATCGATAACCAAAGGCTCCTCCACTGGCTTGAGCAGATCGCCCAACTGTTGACGCAGCGCTTCGTAAAGCGAGTCGGCATCCGAAAGCTGCTTGCGGGCCACTCGCTGGGTAAGGTTGTCGATGATTTCTTCGGTGGCCTCGAGTCCAACGTCGGCCACCAACAACTGCGTTTCTATGTCCTCGAGCAGCTCGTCGTCAATGGTCTTGCTGCCCAGAATCAGATTGCCCAACCCTTCGCTGAAGTGACTGCTGGTGCGGCTCAAGCCCTGCTTGATACGGGAAAAAAATCCACTTTTGGGCTTGTCCGTCGGCGCCGAAGTGCTTCTTGCCTCCGGCTCCACCGCTTTGGTTTCGGGGACGCTGGCGACTGCTTCAGGCGTTTGGGGAACTTCCGCCTCAAGGGGTTTTTGCTCCGGTTGTTCGGGGCTGGTTTCGGGCTTTTTTTTGCGTTTGAAAAACATAGGTGCTGGACCTGGACTTATCGGGCTGTCGGAAAGGCGTTATCCTACCACTTCTGCCCTAGCCATAGAGAGACCTCTGTTTGAAGCCCCGCACTAAATCCAGCCCTCCGTTAGCCCGAGCCCAGTTGCGAATCATTGGCGGTCAGTGGCGCGGTCGCAAGCTGAGCTTTCCAGCCCTCGACGGGTTGCGCCCGACCGGGGACCGAATTCGCGAAACTCTGTTCAATTGGCTGGCGCCACGGCTGCCCGGCGCCCGCTGTCTGGACCTGTTCGCCGGCTCAGGTGCGCTGGGGCTGGAGGCCCTCTCCCGGGGCGCGAGCACAACGGTGATGCTGGAAAAAGATCGGCAGGCAGCGCAACAGCTGCGCGATAACCTAAAGCTGCTCGGTTCTGAGCAAGCCCGAATCGTCACCGAGGACAGTCTGAAGTGGCTCGAGCGGGGCAACACCGACCCAGCGTTCGATGTGGTTTTTGTCGACCCTCCTTTTCAGCACAATCTCTGGCAAGCCACGATTGACGCTTTGGAACAAAACGCCTGGCTGACCCCAGACGCGGCGATTTACATCGAATCGGGGCGCGACACGCCTTACCAAACCCCGACCCACTGGCAGTTGCATCGCGATAAAAGTGCCGGCCAAGTAACATATCGGCTTTATCTTCTCGAATCTGACGTAAGTAGCGAAAACCCAAGTCATTAACCCTAAGGTGACTCAATAGGTATTTCAGGCTCGACCCGCAAGCTGGCCAGTTGAGGCCAATTTCTTTACTATCGCCACTTCCGCTGATCGACAGCGATGAACTGAGAGTTTTCTATGCGCACAGTGGTTTACCCCGGCACTTTCGACCCGATCACCAACGGCCACATCGATTTGATTGAGCGGGCCTGCCGGCTGTTCGACACTGTGGTGATAGCGGTGGCCGACAGCCGAAGGAAGGGGCCGCTGTTCACCCTGGACGAAAGGGTCGATTTGGTAAAGGGCGCACTGACCCATCTGGACAATATTCAGGTGTGCGGTTTCGATATCCTGCTGGTGGATTTTGTGCGCCAGAAAAAAGCTCAGGCGGTATTGCGGGGTTTGCGTGCAGTATCGGATTTTGAATACGAATTCCAGCTCGCCAATATGAACCGGGCTCTTGAGCCCAAGATGGAAAGTTTGTTTCTGACTCCCGCTGAGCACTTGTCCTATATTTCTTCGTCTATTGTTCGCGAAATAGCGGCTCTGGGCGGAGACGTGAGTAAGTTTGTTACTCCCACGGTACAAGCGGCTTTAGCGCAGAAGTTTGATCGCGCTTGATTTTTCTGCAACTGCCAAGAAAAGAAACCTGAACGTTCAGAATTCTTTTTAACCTCCTGGGCAGGCTTTGGCGAGCTTCCTTCAGGACACGCCGTAAATCCTTCCTTGGAGGCTCGACTCCAACATCCATGTTGGAGACGGTCCTGAAGAAAGCTCCCCAAACCCTTCTAACCGTCAGGCACTTTGCAGCCTGGAAATCAAAAGCGAGGGTCGGGCGCATGCCCCTTGCTTTGCTCCGCCATCAAGCCTGAACGGTGGGCGGAGCCCACCGTTTTTTAACCAGCTTGCTTTGGGGTTGAGCTTAGTGGCAACGGATGGCCGGTAGGCGTTGGCTAAGGGGCTCGGAGACCGTCTCCAGCAGGGATGCTGGAGTCGAGCCCCCACGGACGGGTTCACGGCGTGTCTCCGAGTGCCTTACCCAACGACTGCTCCGAGACCCAGATAAGAAGCGTGGAATTTCGGCGCTCTTTATTAGAAATCGCATTTTTTAACGCTGACAAGCGGTGCAATAAACCGTTGTCCGGTTATTCATACGCACTTCTTTAAGGGCCTTCCCACACTTTTTACACTCCATACCGCCGCGCCCATAAACCAGCAATTCCTGCTTGAAATAACCCGGTTCGCCAGTACCGCCGACGAAGTCGCGCAAGGTGGTGCCCCCTTGGTCGATAGAGCGCTGCAGCACGAACTTGACCTGCTCCACCAACTCCTGACACTCCTTTCGGGTCAAGGCTCCGGCTTTGCGGATTGGCTTGATACCGGCCATAAACAAAGCCTCATTGGCGTAGATGTTGCCTACACCTACCACAGTACGACTATCCATCAAAAACTGCTTTACCGGCTGGCGACGTTTGCGGCTGCGGGCGAACAAATAATCGGCATCAAACTCCGAACTCAATGGTTCAGGGCCAAGATGATTCAGCAGCGGATGGCTGCCGGGCTCGCCTTCCAGCCAGAGCATGCAACCAAATCGGCGTGGGTCGCGGTAGCGCAGCAGCTGGGAACCGAATACCAAATCGAAATGATCGTGAAAGCTGGGTGGCTCGGCCGGGTCGGCAATGCGCAGGCTGCCCGACATGCCCAGGTGAATCAAAACACTGCCGGGGTGAAACTGCAGCAGCAGATACTTGCCGCGCCGAGTCGCGCCCAGCAGCTTCTGGCCACCAATACGCTCGGCCAGTTCCGGAGAAACCGGCCAGCGCAGCTTGGGCTGACGCACTTCCACAGCGGTGACTTTGCGCCCGAGGATATGCGGCGCTATGCCGCGCAGGGTAGTTTCAACTTCGGGTAATTCAGGCATGGTGGCGATTCTTTACAGCGACGACTCAGAGGTCGTCACTATAGCAGCCTGCGGTGTTAAGAAAAGCTCTGATCAGGATCGCGTGGGTTGATTAAAGACGCAGGTAAAGACACTGCCGACGCCGGGCTTGCTGCTGATTTGCAGCTCACCGTCGTGGCGCAACAGTACGTGTTTGACGATTGCCAGACCCAGGCCGGTACCGCCGGTGGCGCTGTTGCGGCTGGCTTCAACGCGGTAGAAACGCTCGGTCAAATGGGGGATGTGCTTGCTGTCAAAGCCCGGGCCATTGTCGCTGACCGAAAAACACACCTGCTGGCGGTTGCGCCACAAGCGCAAACGAATAACACCGCCCGGCTGAGTGTATTTGACCGCATTGGTTACCAAATTGGAGAAGGCGCTGTGCAGCTCCTTCTCATTGCCCAGCAACTGTACATCCGGGTCGGCCTCAAGCTCAATTTGGTGTTGCTTATCGCCACTCAACGCTTCGGCTTCGGATTTTATCGCGCATACCAAAGGCTCCAGTGACAGCCACTGCTGATTGGAGTGTGGCTCGGTGGTTTCCAGCCTGGACAAGGCTATCAAATCATTGACCAACAGCGACATTCGCTGGGCCTGCTGCTGCATCTGATCCAGCGCCCGCTGCCAGGGCGCGCTCAGGCTGTTGGTATCGCTCAAGGTTTCCAGGTAACCGCTGATGACCGTCAAAGGGGTGCGCAATTCGTGGCTGACATTGGCCACAAAATCCTGGCGCATCTGCTCGAGCTTGTGCAACTGAGTGACGTCGCGCACGACGATCAGGCGCTCGTTTTTGCCAAAGCGGGTAATTTGAAACTGCAGTTGTTTAAAGCTAAAACGCGGTGAGGGCATCTCCAGAGGTTCGCTGTAATCGCCCTCCTCAAAATAATCAACAAACCGGGGGTGCCGAATAAAGTTGATGACCGACTTACCTTGATCACTAACATGAAATCCCAGCAGTCGCTGGGCGGCAGGGTTCCACCAATCCAGGTAGCCGCGCCAGTCCAGAATGATTACGCCGTCGCGCAACGCCGAGGTGGTTTCCTGGACGCGGTTGATCACCGCCTGCAGGCTGGCTTGTTGCTGCAATTGATGACGCTGGAGGTGATAGATATTGTCGAAGGCTTCGCCCCAGAAACCGCCAGCCTCAGGTGGCTCGGCGTCGGTTTTGGCTTTGAGCCAACGATTGAAGCGGTAGAGTTGCCGAAGCGTAGTGAATATGTAAATAAGACTGGCCGCCAGCAGCATCCAACTCAACTGGCCGATCCACAGACCCACAAGCCCGAAGAGGGCGCCCAATATCAGCAGGCGTCGCAGCTCGACGCTAATACCTCGCAGCAAAATCAGGCCTCTCTAGCAAGGGGTGGAAACAAAACCACCCCCGAAAAACTTAACTGGCTTGGGTGGAAAAACGATACCCGGTACCGCGCACCGTCTGCACCAAATTCTCGTGTTCGTCGATCGCCAGGGCTTTGCGCAGCCGGCGGATGTGGACGTCCACGGTGCGCTCCTCGACATAGACATTGCCGCCCCAGACGTGATCAAGGAGTTGGCTGCGAGAATAAGCTCTTTCCTGGTGGGTAAGAAAGAACTCCAGCAAGCGGTATTCAGTGGGGCCCATATCGACGGCGCGGTCGTTGATGGTGACTCTGTGACTGCCGGGATCCAGACATAAACCTTGCACCCGAATCGGGTGGCCGCTGACCTGGGGATCGGCGCGGCGCAAAACCGCTTTGAGCCGGGCCACCAGCTCCCTAGGCGAAAAGGGCTTGGTGATGTAGTCGTCGGCGCCCACTTCCAGACCCAGAATTTTGTTATCTTCCTC
>CAZKCY010000157.1:0-6080 GCA_964551155.1 uncultured Marinimicrobium sp.
TAAATAGGGATACCTCGAATTCGTCGCTTAGTGGCAGCCGCCTTTTTTACATTGCGAACCTGGCTCAAATCATGAAATTGCCCAATCTGACCAACAACATGATTACCGGCTTGCAGGAAGCCCGCAGCGAGCGCCTGAATACTCTGGGCCAATTGCTCAGCATGGGGATAGGCAGCAGCAAGACCGCAACCGTTGAAAAACTGGCTCCGGTGACCCAGGAGCAACGTCAACAGCTGCTCAACCGCACGCTGGAAACCCTAATGCAGCTGACCCAAAGGCCGGCATCGAGCAGCCAAAAGGGGCAGATCAGCCAATTACTGGAGCAGCAGCAACTGCTCAAGTCACCCCTCCTGAAGCTAGTCCAGGTGCAGATCAACAATCGGCCGCTGATCACTTACACCGACAAACCTCTCGAGGTCGGTCAGAAGCTGACCTTGAGCTTGGCAGACAACAATCGCCTGGTGCAGCTGACCGACTCGGCCAAACCCTCGACGACCAGCACTGGCCAAGCGGAAACGTTAAATCGATCCGAAATTCAACGGCAGAACCAGGAGTTGCTGGCCCAGACCTTGCGGCGCGTCCTGCCACTGCGCGACCAACCGGCACTGATGGAGGCACTTCCGAAAATTCAGGCGCTGCCATTGACGCACCGGCAAGAACTCTTCACACCCAGCGTCCAAGAAGCCTTAAAAAACCTCGCCCAGCAACTGCGTAGCCCCACCCAGCTAAGCCACCCCACCCTGCTGCGCAGCGCCCTGGAAAATAGCGGCGCCTTCTTTGAGCGCAAGCTCGCCCAAATGCCGCCTTTGCCAAGTGGCAGCGCGCGCGCTCCGATACTGGACAGCGCCCAGAGCGCACGCCTGAGTGCCGGCGATGTCAAAGGCGCGCTGTTGCAATTGCTGCACAGAGTCGGGACCGAACTCGGACAACAAGGCATCCAGCCTGGATCAAAAAATCCGTTACCGCCCGGCCTAAGCCTGCCCACCCAAGTCGATTTGTCGCTACTGCTCGAGCAACTTGCAGGGCGAGCTCGCCCCGAGCTAAGAGATAGAATAGCGCGTACCCAGTTGATGCTGCTGTTGCATCAGCAAACCCTAAGTAGCTTGGCGAGGGTGCAATTTCAGCAGCTACATGCCGTCAACTATCAACAGGCCCAAGCCGACATCGGCCAAGCAACCCAGTCCTGGGTGCTGGAGATTCCGGTCAAATACGGTCAAGAAAACCACCATCTGCAGTTGCAATTGGACCAGGACTGGGTTGAACGCGAGGGCGACGGACGCGACTCCCGGAAAGTTCGCCAATGGCAACTGCTGTTGAGCTTTCCGCTGCCAGAGGCGGGTAATTTTTACGCTCAGCTGACTTTGGTGGAAAACCAGGTGGCCGCCAAACTTTGGGCCGAACAGCCAGCAACGCTGCAGGAAGCGAAAGAAAAAATGGCCGAATTAAAACAGCAATTGGAATCAAAAGGTATAGAAGTCACCCGCCTTGAGTGCCTGGCGGGGACACCTCCTCAGCAAAATCGAGCACTTCAATATGCGCTAGTGGATATAACCACATGAGTGAGTCATCTAATACTTTCAGCAAAGCCGAAATCGATAAAGCCGTGGCGCTGTTTTACGACGGCAGTCAAACGCCTTATGTCAGCGCGAAAGGTACCGGCGAGCTGGCCCGGGAGATAGTCGCCATCGCCGAAGCCGAAGGTGTGCCACTCTGCGATAACAGAGCCTTGGTAGAGCTGTTGGTCACTTTGGAGCTGGGAGACGAAATACCCGAAAGTCTGTACATAGCGGTAGCCTACATCATAGGTTTCGCCTACCAGTTGCAGGGGAAGGCGCCCAGCGGCTGGACGCCGCCGGATCAAGAATCGGAATAGCGGTACAGAATTTCCACATCTTGGGAGTCGCCGCCCTCATCGAGAATATTGGAGCGGCCTCGAAACACCATCAGACGCCGGGCTTGGTCATCGTAGGCCAGGTGCAAATCTTCGGCGAAGAGCGACAAAAATGAATTGGCGACCCGAATATGAAAGTAGCGCCAATTCTCTTCCGACTTACTGATCGGCGAGTCTTGCGCGGCTATTTCCTTAACTTGCAAACGGGCGTTGCTCAATCGGTTGGGCAACGCAAAATGAAAGGTCACCGTCTCTCCGGCCGCAAGCGAGTCCCACTGCTGTTGGATAAAAGCATCAAAACCGGCATCGACCACTTGCCGGTCTTCAACCTCAATGGCCTCGCGCTCGAGATCACCTTTGTCGCCTTTCATCAAAATCAGTTGATCGTCCTGCCATTCAGCGCCCCACTGTTTTTCATGGCGCTCGTCGATTAACAGAAACGCCGGTTGAGTCGGTGCGCGGCTGTAATCCAAAGTCTTGCGAGCAAATTGCTCGTCGTTCAAATTCTTGTAGTGCACTTCCCCAGTCTGATCCTGGCGCTCGGTATAGTGCTCGCGGTACACCAGTTCGCGCTCACCTTCGATGTTGTAGGCTTCGCCCACTATCGGATACGGCTCGGTTTCTGCCAGTAACGGCAAGGAAATCAAAGCCGCCAGGGCACAAGCTAGCTGCGGGAGACAAAATCTCATTGGTGATCGGTTTTTCCGTTCCATAATCGATACCCTTGTGCGGTAATAAAGTGATGCAGCGGAAGAATACAGGTCCAGAGCAGCGCCATCAGCAGCAGCCCCCAAATCGGCGACCAGCCCCATTCCACATCAGACAGCCGAACCCCGCCAAAATAGGCCAGCGGTCCCCCTAAGCCTCCGAATACAATCGCGGCCCAGCGGCGTTCATAAAACCAGCGCAAGGCGTGATTCAAAGCCAGCGCCAACAGCGCCCAAAGGCAAGACAACCAAAGTGGTGCCCAGCCTCCGCCGGAAAACTCCAAAACGCCCAAATAGCCGAGCAGGTTGTCGTGGACCAACCCAATAACTATCGCCACTGGAACGGCCAATATATCCCACTTGTAGGACCTCACCACCGAGAAGTGGAAGGCGATCACCACTAAAGTGTAACTTAAAGCTGCCACACCACCCGCAAGCACGCAGACAAACCAGCCCAGCTGATACAAAAACGCATTGATCAGCCAATAGTTCTTCAGCATAGCCTAGACCTCGCCCAAGCCGGGGCGGTAGCCGGGCTTGGCAAGCAAAACTTGAGCGGTTCCGATACTGCGCTCCAGAAAGCCGCCTTCGCAGTAACAGAGGTAATAGCGCCACATGCGAATAAAGCGCTCATCAAACTTCATTGCCCTTACCTTTTCGACCTGGGACTCAAACGCTTCGCGCCAATCACTCAGGGTGCGCGCGTAATGCTGCCCTATGTCTTCCATGTGCAACATGTTCAGGTCAGTTTCTTGCTTGGTGAGCTCGCCAATTAACGCCATAGAGGGAAGCGAGCCACCCGGAAAAATGTACCGCTGTATAAAATCCACGTTGCGGCGCGAAGCCTCGTAACGCTGGTCGCTCATGGTGATGGCTTGCAGCAACATCAAGCCGTCATTTGCCAAAAGCTTGGAGCATTGGCGAAAGTACTGACCGAAATGCTCATGGCCCACCGCCTCGATCATTTCCACCGACACCAATTTGCTGTAGCGCCCGGTTAAATCCCGATAGTCATCAAACAGTAGCGTGATCCGATCCTGCAATTCGGCTTTCTCGACTTGGGCGACCGCATAATCGTATTGTTCGCGGGAGATGGTAGTGGTGGTGACCCGACAGCCATAGTGCCGCGCGGCGTAGATAGCTAGACCGGCCCAACCAGTGCCTATTTCCAGCAAATGGTCGCTGGGGCTTAACTGAAGTTTTTCGCAAATCCGCTGCAGCTTGTACTCAGCCGCCTCGGCCAGGGAAGCCTGCGGATGCGGATAGATCGCCGAGGAATACATCATGCTCGGATCGAGAAACAGCCGGAAAAAGTCATTACCCAAGTCGTAGTGCGCGGCGATATTTCTGCGCGCGCCCTCTTTCGAGTTGCGATTCAACCGGCGGAACATTTTAAGTAGCAAGCGACTGAGTATCGACTGACTGCGATCCATTTTTTGCAATGTGGCCATGTTGCGCACGAACAGGCGGGTAACCTGGGTGAGGTTAGGTGTAGTCCAATAACCGCTCATATAGGCCTCACCGGAGCCCACCGAGCCGCCATAAGCAACGTCGGCATAGGCCTGCGGATCTTGCACATAAAGATCCGCCACTAAGTCTGCGCGCTCGGCCGGCTCGCCGAACTCCAGGCACTGATCGCCCTCGTGCAAGCGCAGACAGCCCTCCTCGAGCTGGCTCAATATCTTGAGAATCAGGCGCCGGGCCAGAGAGTGGTTCCAACTCAAGGCCGCCAATCTGTGGGGGCGACTGCGACTAATACTGGAAACGGATTCGTTCACGACTCGTTCCTCTCCGTAATCAAAATGGTCCGAGACCTAGGTGAAGAGACAGGGGTTGGTTGGCGGTGCGGATACACCGGAACCCGCTTTAAAAATAACTTCAGCGCCTGCCAGTAAATGGCTGCGGGCACTTTGGCGGTCATCCAAGGCTGGCGCCAGAGCATCCCCTGCAACTGGCGGCCACTCCAGACACGGCGCTCCAGGTTCAAAGTGGCATCCATATGCCGTTCCCCGCTGCGCCAGTTCTCCATATGCACCAACAGCTTTTCATCAGGTACGCTGCTAACCCAGCGATAGTTCATATCCATGGGATTAAAAGGTGATACATGGAAATTTTTGGCGAAGCCGGTTCGCGCCTTGCCGGTGCGGGGGTTGCAGGGAATCACGTAGCAGTAGCGCTCATTCCAGGGCGTGTTGTTGACCTGGGCGAGAATCACGCTGGGCTTGTCGTTGTCAGGCTCAAAGCAGTAGTAGAGTGTTACCGGGTTGAAGCACATACCCCAGACCCGAACGTTGGTCAGCATTCGCACCGCGCCTGTTGGGCAATAGCCCTGCTGGCGCTCCACCTCGGCTCTAACCTGGCTGGCCAAATCCTGCTCGGGATCGCCCAAATAATCGGCGCGCCGAAACCAGCCCAAGTTACGCCGATTGTAAGACCAGCCCCCAACACCCTCAAAGAGCTCGGGCAACTCGTCTAGATCCAGATACAACATGGTCATGGCGTAGCGGAACTCGTGCGCGCGCGGCACAAAACGGCGATGTCGCACCCAGCCCTGAAATATGGCGCTGTGCATCAAAACGCCTCCCCCAGTGCCTCAGCCACTTTCAAGCCTGAGACCACTCCATCTTCGTGGAAACCGTTGCGCCAATAGGCACCACAGTAATGGGTATTGCGTTTGCCGCTAATTTGAGCCCAACGTTGCTGGGCGGCGATGCTGGCACGATTGAACACCGGATGGCTATAGTTATAGCGACCCAGTATTTTGTCGGGATCTATTTCGGAGCTGGCATTAACACTGACACAAAAGGTCTCGGGGGCTTCAATATTCTGCAACATATTCATATTGTAGGTGAGCACTGCCTGATTTTCGACATCAGCGCCTCCCAAGCGATAGTTCCAGCTTGCCCAGGCAGATTTAGCATTTGGCAGTACCCTAGCGTCGGTGTGCAGAATCACTTCGTTACTTTGGTAAGGAATCGCCGCAAGGATTTCGTACTCCTGCTCTGAGGGGTCCGCCAGCAACTTGAGCGCCTGATCACTGTGACAGGCGATTACCACTTCATCGAAACGCTCGGTACCGAATTTTTCCGTGCTGATTTGCACCCCGCCTTCGTCCAAGCGACGCACTGATTGCACTGGGCACTGGGTTCGAATCGACTCTCTAAACTGCCGACTTATGGGCGTGAGATAGGCCTGTGAACCGCCTTTGACGGTATACCACTGAGGCTGGTTGGCAACGGTTAGCAAGCCATGGTTGTGAAAAAAGCGCACGAAGAACAGCAACGGCATAGAGGCGGCGCCCGCCAGCCCGGAGGACCAGATAGCCGAAACCATCGGTAATATGTAGTAATTTTGAAAAAAATCGCTATAGCCTTCGCGCTCCAAATACTCACCTAAGGTTAACTCTTTCTCGATGGAATCATCCTTAAAGGCTTTGGTACAGGCGCGATTGAAGCGCACGACTTCGGTGAGTCACCGAAGTC
>CAZKCY010000158.1:0-6057 GCA_964551155.1 uncultured Marinimicrobium sp.
CGGCGACGGTCCTCGAGCCCCTTACCCAACCCCTTCGTACCTATTGGCGCCTTTGACAAGGTAAGCCGTTAATTTACAGCCGCCGCCAGTTTAGTAGCTCACCAAACTCATCCAAACACAGTTCAGGCCCGAAGGGACGCAGCCTGTCTATATGGTGGGCGCCGTAACTGACGGCTATGCGCGGCATCTCGATTCGGCGCGCCATGTCCATATCGTACTCGGTATCGCCGAGCATCACCGCTTCTCCAGCAGGGTGATCAAACTCCAACAACAGCTCCTCGAGCATTAACGGGTGTGGCTTGGAAGCCGTCTCGTCCGCGCAGCGGGAGCCATGAAAAAAGCCGTCGAGCTTCATAGCGGATAAAACTCGGTCCAGAC
Source organism: uncultured Marinimicrobium sp. (assembly GCA_964551155.1). GTDB lineage: Bacteria > Pseudomonadota > Gammaproteobacteria > Pseudomonadales > Cellvibrionaceae > CAZKCY01. The sequence continues at coordinate 379 of CAZKCY010000158.1, forward strand.
CCTGCCGACTCTTGCCCGTGGCAATGGTGATCAAATGGCCGTCATCGCGCAGCCGAGTGAGCGTTTCCATCACCGACGGAAACAAAACAGTTGGCTGAGCCAGATCGCCGCTCAAGTAATGCTCGCTGTAGCGCTGGCGGATAAGGTGATACTGCTCGGGATCAACCTCGGGGAACAAATGCGCCAAAGCTTCGCGCATACCCAAGCCAATGATATTGTGCACCGCCTCGTCCGGCGGTGCCTTCAATCCCAAGTCCCGAGCCGATTGCTGCATGGTGCGGGTAATCAGGTCTTTGGAGTCACTCAGAGTCCCATCCCAATCAAAGATAAACAATAAACCTTCTTTGTGGTCAGGCACACTCATCGTTCAAATCCCTCGGCTTCGATACGCGCCAGCGCGGCCGCCAAATCTTCGGTCAGAGGCGCCTGAACCAGCGTCAGCTGCTCCTCTCCTGGCAGATAAAATCCCAACTCGGCGGCGTGCAGAAACAGCCTCTTAACCCCCAGCCGGCGAAGCTTTTCGTTGGCGCGATCATCGCCGTATTTTTCATCTCCAGCCAGTTGATGACCTTTATATTGGGCATGCACCCGAATCTGATGGGTTCGACCAGTAATCGGGCGAGCCTCAACAAGGGTACAGCCAGCGAACTGACGCAGTACACTGAACTGGGTCAGACTTTCCTTGCCCTCGGGATGAACCTTGACTATGCGCTCGCCTCCGGGAAGCTCCAGCCGCAGCAAAGGCGCATCCACGCGTTTGAGCGTTTCAGGCCAAGAACCCAGCACCAATGCCTGGTAGACCTTGCGCACCCCGCTTTGACCTTTATTGCGCAGCGCGGCTTGTAGATGACGCAACATGCTGCGCTTTTTGGCCACCATGATGCAGCCGGAGGTGTCTTTGTCCAGCCGGTGTACCAACTCCAGAAAACGGGCTTCTGGACGCATCTGGCGCAGAGTCTCGATCAGGCCCAGACTGACCCCGCTGCCGCCGTGCACCGCCAGCCCCGGGGGCTTATTGACCACCAAAAGGCCATCGTTCTCGAACACGATGGTGTCGTTTAATAACTTTGCCATCTGATCGCTGGGCTTGGGCTGAGCAGGCCTGGGCGCCAGGCGCACCGGCGCAAGCCGCACCAGATCACCGGCGTTCAAACGATAGTCGGGTTTAATGCGTCCTTTATTGACCCGCACCTCGCCTTTACGCAGCAAATTGTAGATTCGGGATTTGGGCACGCCTTTTAGGCGCGCCATAAGAAAGTTGTCCACTCGCTGGCCGGCCTGGTCGGCATCGATGGTAAACCATTGCACTTGCTTGAAGTCTTGGGCTGCGGATGGGGGCTTGCTGGAGGTCGATTCGTTCATGGCGGCCATCATAGCGCAAAAGCGTAATTTCAGGGGGCTGACGAGCCGAAAAGCCGCGCTTAGGGGCTTTAAATGTCGATTGAATGGGGTTGCGAATGCTGTTATATTCGGCGCTGCTGGGACAGGCAGGTTTCCGGACAGCGCATTCAGGGGTTGATACATCACCCCACAGGCGTGTCGCTAGGAAATACCGCTGACAGCAAAAGAGCCCCATCAACAACTGTAGAGACGATTTACCTCGCAGTGGTGCGGCTTGGCAAACTGACAAAAGGTGTTATCGCACGAGTGAGTAAAAAACCTGCGAGAGCACCCCATGACCATCGCGCAGGCAGCGCGATAGCCATAGTTAATACTGTAAGTGTTTTTGCAGAACTCTGATTTCTGCGTGTTGCTGGTAAGGATTCTGAGTGGGCCACCGCCTGTTGGCGGTCGAACAACAGTGCCCAGCCGACCTAGTGTGCAGCGAGCGAGTCCATAGGACCCTCGCCCAGCCGTTAAGTCGATAGATACCCAGCAAGACCCGAATACCACCGGCGCGCGGCTGAGCAACTCAGCCCAACCCTGAAGAGAGTTTTAATGGAGCAGACAAGTGCCAAGATTCCAGCGATACGCCGCTTGGCGCCAGAGCTTAAGCTTGGCGCCATCCGCGTTATGCGCGGTGTTGAAGCTTCTGCCCACAACCGCAGGATCGGTAGGCTTATAAGCACCCTTCCGCTATAATCGGTTGCCTTAGACACAGCAGCGTTAACCTTGGTTATTTCGAAGCCCAGCGCCCGAACTAACAAGATTAGGTAACGCATGAAAAGAATGCTCATCAATGCAACTCACCCTGAAGAGTTGCGAGTCGCTCTGGTCGACGGCCAATGGCTGTATGACCTGGACATCGAAAATCGCAATCGCGAACAGAAAAAAGCCAATATCTACAAAGGTCGCATCACCCGGGTTGAGCCCAGCCTGGAGGCGGCGTTTGTTGACTACGGCGCCGAGCGTCATGGCTTTCTGCCCCTGAAAGAAATTTCCCGCGAATACTTCAGCAAGCAACCCAACGACGCCGAAGGCAAAATCAAGATCAAAGAAGTCGTCAAGGAAGGCACTGAGGTTATCGTTCAGGTGGATAAAGAGGAGCGCGGCAACAAAGGCGCTGCCCTGACCACCTTTATCAGCCTGGCCGGCCGCTATCTGGTTTTGATGCCCAACAACCCGCGCGCTGGCGGCATTTCCCGCCGGATTGAAGGCGAAGAGCGCAGCGAGCTCAAGGAAGCCTTGAGCAGCGTAGAAGTCCCTTCAGGCATGGGCATAATTATCCGCACTGCCGGCGTTGGGCGCAGCGCCGAAGAACTCCAGTGGGACCTGAACTACCTGCTGCAACTCTGGGAATCCATTGATGTAGCCGCTAAAAAGTGTTCAGCACCCACTTTCCTGTTTCAGGAAAGCAACGTCATTATTCGCGCCATTCGCGACTATCTGCGCGAAGACGTGGGCGAAGTGATGGTCGACAACCAGGAAGCCTACAACCTGGCTTCGGGTTTTATTCAGCAGGTAATGCCCAATTTCGGCAGCAAAGTAAAGCTGTATCAGGACGATATTCCGCTGTTCAATCGCTACCAGATTGAAAGCCAGATCGAAACCGCCTTCCAGCGCGAAGTAAAGCTGCCCTCAGGCGGCTCGATCGTGATCGACGTCACCGAGGCCATGGTGTCCATCGACATCAACTCCTCGCGCGCTACTAAAGGCGGTGACATTGAAGAAACCGCCCTGCAAACCAACCTGGAAGCCGCCGACGAAATCGCGCGCCAGTTGCGCTTGCGGGATATGGGTGGCCTGGTGGTTATCGACTTTATCGATATGCAGCCGGTGCGCAACCAGCGCGAAGTCGAAAATCGCATGCGCGATGCCCTGGAAATGGACCGTGCCCGCGTACAGGTAGGTCGCATTTCCCGCTTCGGCCTACTGGAAATGTCCCGCCAGCGCCTGCGTCCTTCCCTGGGTGAAACCCACTCCAAGGTCTGCCCGCGCTGTAATGGCCAGGGCACTATCCGTGGCACCCGCTCCCTGGCGCTGTCGATTCTGCGTCTGGTGGAAGACGAAGCCCAAAAAGAGCGCAGTGCCGAGATTCGCGCCATTGCCCCGCTTTCGGTCGCCACCTATTTGCTCAACGAAAAGCGCAAAACCATCTCCAAAATCGAGCAGCGCAACAACACCCGTGTGGTAGTGGTGCCCAACGCCGATATGATGACGCCACACTTCGAAGTGCAGCGTTTGCGCGATGACGACGAAGGTACCCTGGAAACCAGCTACAAAATCGTCGCCACCGCCGACGAAAGCCACGAAGAGGAAGTGGAAACCGCGGCCAAACCGACCAACTTCGCCCAGCCAGTGGTCCAGCCGTTGGCGCCGACTCAGGCGGCACCCGCTCCCGCGGCCAAAGCCAAGGCGAAAGAGCCCGGCCTTTGGGAGCGCTTTGTCGCTAAGCTCAAATGGCTGTTTAGCGAAGAAGAAGAGGACGAAACCAAGAAAACCGACAAAAAAGGTCGCGGCCGTTCTCAGGAGCGGGGCAAAGATTCGGGCCGTGACAGTCGCGGCGGACGCGGCGGTCGCAACCGTCGCAGCCGTGGCGGCAAAGACGAGCGCAGCAAGCGCGAGCCAGAAGCGGTGGAAGCACGGGATACCAGCTCCGAAGCCGGTCAACCGGGCCAGAAGCGTGGCGGTCGCGGTCGTCGCGGAGGTCGTGGAGACTCCGACAAAGGCAACGAAGCCAGAAGTAGCGAACGAGCTGCCGGCAAGGCGTCTTCGAGCGACACAAGCGCTGAAAAGACTGCTGACAGACGTCCCGCAGGGAGCTCAGAACAACGCGGTTCGGAAAAAGCCGCGGAAAAACAGTCCGTCAGCTCCCAGGCAGCCGAAAGCCCCGCCGACGAGTCCGGTAGTGGCGAGGACCAGCGTCCGCCGAAGCGGCCCTCAAGCCGTCGCGGTCGCAGCGGCTCGCGCCGCAGAAATCGCCGTGAAAATGCCGAGGCAAACGGCAATCAGAGCCAAACTGCAGCAACTCCAGCCGGCAGCAAAACTCAAGAAACCGGCCCGGAAACCGCGTCTGCCGAACAGCCGCAAGCGAAGCAGGCGTCTGCTGCCGCTCAGCCTCGCCCCGAAGCTCCGGCAAAGCCTGAGTCCCAAGCTTCAGAAGCACCTCAGCGCGCCAAAGAGCCTCAGCCCGGAAAAGAGCCTCAGCCCCAAAAAGAGCCTCAGTCCGAAAAACAGGGCCAGCCGTTCGACCAGCAACCGGAAATGGCCGATAATAAGGCTGCCGATAGTGCTGAGCGCGCTGCTGAACAACCAGCTCCAGCTCCCAGGCCTGCTCGGCGTCAACAGCGCCCGCAGACCGAGCGCAGCCAGGAATCCGGCGCCACTACGGAAGCAACGCAACAACCGGTAAAACCGGCGGCTGAAGGCCCCGAAGCGGCGCCCAAGGCCCCCGCAGAAGTTAAAGAGTCGGCGGTTGAAAAACGGGTTCAAACGGAAAAACCCGCCAAAGCGGAACAGGCAAGTCTTTTTCCCGCTGCGGAAGCACCTCTACCGGAACAGACTGAAGCCGCCCAAGGCCCAGCTTTGACCGCAGAGACGCTCCAGAGCGAAATTCAGCTTGAGACCAAGCAGACTGCCGAGGAGTCATTGGCAGAGACCGGAGCCCATAGCTTGCCCGAAGTGGATTCGAGCAAGGTGGCGCAGGACTCCGTGGTCGGCGTTGAGCCGCAAGAGCCCAAAGCCACTTACTCTCAAGCAGCGGCTCCCGTGCAACAAAAAGCTGAGCCGAGCTCTGAACCAACACCGGAAAAGGTCGAAGCTCAAGCACAAGAGCCCGCGCCCCAAGGGAGCACGAGCGGTGGAATCAAGCGCGCCAGTAATGATCCACGCTTGGCTCCCAAACCCAGGACCGAAGTAAAAATCGAAACCCAGGCGATTACTCGGGAATCAAAACAGGCCTTAGATACCAGCAAACCGCCTGCAGTGGAGCACAAGCCTCGCCCCCTGACCCGGCCATCGAACGATCCGCGTCTGGCACGCAAACAAGCGGAAGCAATCGCTAAACCTGAAGACGGCCAATAAAATTTGGACTTAAGGTTGGCTTCATGAGCCGAGCTGGAAACAGCTCGGCTTTTTTGCCTCTATCAATCCCGATCTTAAGTAAAAATTGATCATCCTTTTTGGGGAAAAGTTTGTTCGGAGATCTTGCCCTTCAGGATAAGGCCTGTATAATCTGCCCCACTTCGGAAGGGTGGCAGAGCGGTTGAATGCAGCGGTCTTGAAAACCGCCGTAGGTTA
>CAZKCY010000159.1:0-2939 GCA_964551155.1 uncultured Marinimicrobium sp.
GCTTCGACCTAATGGGGCATCACAGCAAAGCCAACATGCTGGAAGTTCAGGATCGATTGTCTGGCCTGACTGTGGCCGAACACGGAGTTGACGGCGAGACCATTTACCTCTACGGCGAAGGCTGGAATTTTGGTGAAGTGGCGAACGATGCTCGCTTTGAACAAGCCACCCAATTGAATATGGCCGGCACCGGAATAGGCACTTTCAATGATCGCTTCCGCGATGCGGTAAGAGGCGGCTCGCCCTTCGATTCCGGCATAGGCCACGTTGAGACTCAGAGCTTTATCAACGGTCTGTATTTTGACCCCAACGCAGAAAACTCCGGCAGTACCGGTGAGTTGGAACATTTGTTGACCATGACCGATCGAATTCGCATAGGCCTGACCGGCAACCTCGCGGATTTTGAGTTTACCGACTGGCAGGGCAATAGCGTAACCGGCGACTACGGCGCCAATGTTGGTTACACCAGCGACCCCCAGGAAACCATCAACTACATCGAAGCTCACGACAACGAAACCTTGTTCGACAGCAACCAGTACAAGATTCCTCTGGACCGCGATCTGGATGTACGGGTGAGAGTGCACAATCTGGGCACCAGCTTGACGCTGATGGCGCAAGGGGTACCCTTCCTGCACGCCGGCCAGGAAATCATGCGCTCCAAGTCAGGTGACCGAAACAGCTACGATTCCGGCGACTGGTTCAACCTGCTGGATTACAGCTATCAGGACAATGGCTGGGCGCGCGGCCTTCCTCTGGCGCAAGACAACCAGCAAAACTGGGACGTGCTCGGGCCCCGCTTGGCGGACTCGACATTGGCGATAGGAGAGACGGAAATACTTCAGGCGCTGGCTCACACTCGCGAGATGATGGCGATACGCAAAAGCTCCAAACTCTTCCGTCTGGAAACCGGTGCAGAAGTTATGAGCCTGGTGACTTTCGTCAATACCGGCCTGGAGCAAAAGCCCGGTTTGGTCGCCATGCACATTGCCGATAGTGACAGCGACCTGGACCCGGAGCGGGAAGCGGTGATGGTGTTAATCAACGCCAATGACGAAGCTCAGGAACTGAGCCAGGAAGACTGGCAAGACCTGGCGTTCGAACTGCACCCAGTACAGCAGGATTCCGCCGACAGCCTGGTAACGGAAGCCAGCTTTGATGCCGATACCGGAACCTTTAGTGTTCCCGCTCGTACCACGGCGGTATTCCAAATTGCCCAGGAACCACCTGTAGATGACGGTGGCAACGATGATGGCGATAACGATGGTGAAGATGGCGGTGCAACGCCCCCCGGACGCAGCGGCGGCAGTGCCAACATTGCCCTGTTGATGCTTCTGCTGATCATGGGCGGCGCTGCGCGCAGCCGGCTGAAGCTGTGAGCACCAACAATTCATTTTTATGAATACGTATGTAAGGACTTGTCCAGGGAAGGCCAAGTCTCTAGTATAAAAACTGGCCGGGTAACAGCGGCTTCAGCTCTCTAATCTCTTTATGTTTGGGATGTTGGATACTCTTGGCGCAGCTTGCTGCGCCTTTTTTATGCCTGCCAAAGGCACACTTTTTACTTCTTATTCCGGGCGTTCTCGCACGACTTTTTTCGGCGGCTTATCGTCCCGCAATCCCAAAAAGCGCGGATGCCGCAACCTGTCGTCGCTGGTCCATTCGGTGAAACCTGCTTCGCACACTAACTCGGGCTTTACCCAGTGAACATTGGCACCGACATCTTCGGCGCCAACATCAAAGGGCGAGCTTTTTCGTTGGATTTTTTTCAGCTTGCTGTGCAATTCCTCTAGAGTCTGATCGTCAAAGCCGGTGCCGATTTTTCCCGCATAGTGCAATTTGTCTTTTTCGTAATAGCCGATCAGCAACGCGCCAAAGCCCTTGCGTTCGCCTTCCGGGTCGGTGTAACCGCCGATGATGAATTCCTGTTGATTGACGCATTTGAATTTTAGCCAAGAGCGGGAGCGGCTGTGGCGATAAGCGCTGTCAGAGCGTTTGGCGATGACCCCTTCCCAGCCCTTGTCACAAGCTTCGCGGTGATATTTTTCGCCCTCTTCCCTTCGATGATTGGTGAAGCGAATCGGATCGTCAAATTGCAGGGCTTTTTTCAGGAGCTTTTTTCGGCTCTCGAGCTTAAGAGAAGTAAGGTCATAGCCATCAAAATGCACAAGATCGAACAGGTAGAAATACACCGAAATATCGCTCTGGCGAGCTTCTTCCGGGTCGCTTATGCCCATGCGTCCTTGCAGGCGAGCGAAGCTGGTTTTTGAATCTTCGAAGGCGACAATTTCACCATCGGCAATCAAGTCGTGGTGGAGTTGCTCTTCCAGAGCCTCCACCAACTCGGGGTAGGTCTTGTTCAATTTCTTCTGGTTGCGCGAATACAAACTGACCCTGCCATTTCGGCAAAACACCAGCGCCCGTTCACCATCGAATTTAGGTTCGAAAATCCAGTCGGGATCGGAAAAATAGTCTTCGGTCAAAGTTGCCTTCATGGGGTTGGTCCAGTCGGGCAGCTTACTTTTCTTCAACGTCTCACGCTCATCCTCGTCCAGAGTTTGCTTCCAGTCGCTCATCTCAGCTCCTCCAAACCTGCCGGGCTCAAAATCCGGCCTGGGAATAAATATGATCTAACTCTCCATTCCACTCTTCATAATAGCGGCGGCGCCAGTCTTCGGCAGGGCTCCGACGGCGGGCCACAAGCTCGCTCAAGGGTTGCAAGTAAATGGATTCATCTTGACCTTCGGCATCGCGCCTTAGCCGCCGTTTCAAACCGGCATCGGCAAGCTCGAGAGTGTATTCCAGCGCCTCGAGCAGAGAATCGGCCTGGTAGAGATTATCCACCGCCAGTTGATGGCTATAAGCCAGCTCAAGTTGCGGCAGAAAGTGGCGCAGCTGATTGAGCGCCGGCGCTTGAAGTGGCTCGATCAACCCCAAAGCCT
>CAZKCY010000159.1:2949-6039 GCA_964551155.1 uncultured Marinimicrobium sp.
ATCCAGAGAAAAAGGATCATAGAGAATACCCGTCCAGAAGGCGGCCAGCGCCATGCTCTGTTCGAGGTTGAGGCTGTCGTTGCCGCGCAACTCCAAGCGCTCCTTCAGGCGGACCTCGTACATAAGGGTGTTTAAATGGTCGTGCCAGTCTTTTAAACCGGGCCGCTCACCCGGCAGCTCCGGCAAAATGCCCTGCATCAGGTCTTCGAAATATCGACCGGTCAGATCAATATGGGCGCCTCGGCGCTCGACCGAATACATAGGGGTTTCCAGAGCTCTTTGCACATAGCCGGCAAAACTCAGATCTTCAGAGAACACCAGCGGCAGAATGCCGCAGCGCGAGGAATCGGTGTGCAGCCAGATATAATTCCGATAAGAGGTCAGGCGACTGTCGCGGCCATCAACGAAAGGTGAGTTGGCCAGTGCCAACATGACCAGCGGCTGCAACGCCATGGCGGCCCGGTATTTTTTGACCATATCGGCTTCGCTGGAGTAATCGAAATTGAGCTGCAGGGAGCAGCAGCGGGTCATCATGTCCCGGCCGTGCCAGCCAACCATGGGCATATAGTCGCGCATGATCTGGTAGCGGCTTTGGGGCATCCAGTCCATGCTCTTGCGGGCCCAGTCGGGCGCAAAGCCAAGTGCCAGAACCCCCAGCCCCAAATCTTCGGTGAGCATCGCCAACTCGCGCCGGTGCTCCAGCATTTCTCGATAAACGCCATGCAAATCGGGCCAGGGCGTGCCCGAAAGCTCAAGCTGGCCAGCCGGTTCCAGGGTGATGGCGGAATCCTCAAGCTTAAGCCCGGTCAAATTCTGCAACTCGTAGCTGGGTTGCCAGCCCAGGGTTTGCATTTCGCTGAGCAAGCTGCGAATACTTTGAGCGCCGCTATAGGAAAGAGGCTTGCGGTCGTGATAAGTGAAGACGAACTTCTCGTGTTCTATGCCAATCAACTGCTCGGTCTCAGGCGTGCACTGAGCGACGAAATCGTCCACTAGCTGTTGCTGGTCGGTGATCTGGTCCATGGATGCATCCCCCTGGCGCGCCTAGCGGCTACAGACCCGGCAAAAGGTGTTCGCTAACATTGGTTGAGACGCGCCGCCTCTTCAAACAACTGGTTGCATTCCGCCTCCAGCACCCCGCCAACAATCTGGGTAGCGCGAAAAGGCGTTCGCCGCACTATCTCTTCCGCCCGTATGTCGATCTGCCTCAGCCCCTGGCTTTGCAAAAACGGAATGGAACTGCCGTAAAAAACCCGGCCAATACCCAGCCACTCGACCGCACTCTGGCACATGGCGCAAGGTTCGGCGGTGGTGTACAAATCCAGCCCCGACCATTCGACCTCAGGGTGTTCGGCGGCGCAGCGGTTGATGGCGTCGATCTCGCCGTGGAAAATCGGGTTTTCCCGGTGTCTGTTAACGCCTCGAGCCATTACTTTGCCGTTAGCGCGCACCACCAGTACCGCGCCATAGGGCACCTCCGGGGCTTGCTGGGCCATGGCAAGGGCTTGGCGCATATGGTCTTCGGCACTCATCTGGGCGGTTCCTGAGAAAAACAGAACAAAAGATTCGGTGTATTTTTAACCCTAGTCGGGCAATCCCGGGCGGTCAACGCCGGAACTGTCGGACTGGGGCGACGTCCAACAATCGCCGGGAAGCCTAAGGTTTTTCCGGTATATAATTGAAAGCCGGCCGCTTCGGCCGGTAACTGCTATTCTTCATAGAGATCTGCGATACCCTTTTCATGGTCACCGACAAGCGCCACTGGCAAAAACTGCTCGAGCAGGTCCGCGCCTGCCGCCTATGTGAAGCCGAGCTGCCCGAGCCGCCTCGGCCGGTGCTGCAATTGGATCCGAGTGCCCGGGTATTGATTGCCTCCCAGGCTCCGGGTCGCAAAGTGCACGACACCGGTATACCGTTTAACGACGCCAGCGGCGAGCGCTTGCGGGACTGGATGGGTGTCGATCAGGAGACTTTCTACGATCCGACTCAGGTAGCAATTTTGCCGATGGGGTTTTGTTATCCCGGCCGGGGCAAATCCGGCGATCTACCGCCGCGGCCCGAATGCGCACCAACCTGGCGCAGCCAGTTGCTGGAGCGCCTGCCAAATCTGGAGCTGACCTTGGTGATTGGCCGCTACGCCATGGAATATCATCTGCCCCAGCCTGTTGGCAGCCTTACCGACAAGGTGGCGAATTGGCGCGCCCACTGGCCCAGAGTCATGCCCATGCCTCACCCCAGCCCGCGCAACAATATTTGGCTGAGGCGCAATCCCTGGTTTGAGGAGGAAGCCATACCGGCGTTGCGAGAACGGCTGGCAGACTTGTTGCAGCCCTGACTGCATAGGCATCTTGCCAAACAGTATTAACAGAGTATTTTTGCGGTCTTGAGGGTCTAAAGCGCCGTTCACAGCCATGGAAAATGGCGCATAATTACCTTAGCCTTTGTCTTTAAGGCTTGTTTCCAGACACAGAGGTACGCCATGTCACTGTCCACTACTAAGGGCGCTTGCGCTCGAATCGCCGGAGCCCTGGCGATTAGCTTCCTGGGCTTTTTAAGTGCCCAGGGATTTGCGCAAGCCGAAGAGACCAGGGAAGCCGAACCAAAGATCATCAAGACGCACGCTTTCGCCACCCAAGGCGAGCCGAAATACGGTCCCGATTTCAAACACTTCGATTACGTCAATCCAGAGGCTCCCAAAGGCGGGCAATTGGTGACCTGGATGATTGGCAGTTACGACAACTTTAACCGCTACGCCCAGCGCGGCACTCCTGCTGTCGCCAGTGACGAGCTTTACGACAGTCTGATGATTGCCAGCACCGACGAGATTGCCACCAACTACGCACTGATCGCCGAATCCATGGAATACCCCGAAAATTATGCGTGGGTAATTTTCAACATTAATCCGAAAGCCCGCGATACTGCCGGCAAGCCTCTGACCGCCGAAGACGTGGCATTCAGCTTCAACAAGTTCATGACTCAGGGAGTCCCTCAGTTCCGGACCTATTTTAAAAATGTCACTCAGGCGGAAGTACTGTCAGAACACCGAGTAAAATTTCATTTCCAAGAACCCAGCCGCGACGATGTAAGCGC
>CAZKCY010000160.1:0-1556 GCA_964551155.1 uncultured Marinimicrobium sp.
GTTCGCCGCTCTCGTCCGGGAGGTTGTACATGGCGTAGATGAGCTGGTTCTCCGCAAAGTCCGGGTCGAAGGCGACCGCAACCAGGCCAAACTCGATGCGCTTGCGCTCGGCTGGCGCGAAAACATCAAATTCCGCCATCACGGACATTTCTTGCGTGGCTACATCCACCCAGAGGAGTTTGCCCTGGCGCTGGCCAATCATGGCGGCGCTGTAGTCTTTGGTCACGTCAAAGCTCACCGGCTCGTTCAGGTCATCCACCAGGATGTTGCGCTCGAAGCGGCGTGGGTCGGGCTTGACCTGGGCGTAGTCCAGCGGTTGACGCTCTGCCAGGGCATAGTCGAGCCCACCGCTCAAATGCTCCAAAAACAGGGGGTTGCTGAATACCTCGCTGGTGTGGCCAAGGCCGGTATAGAACACCCGGCCGCCATCGAATTCGTGGTACCAGGCGATGGGGTGGTAGGCGCCGTGCTGGCCGCCCTGGTAGCTGCGCTCATCGACGGTCAACAAGTCATTGCGCCTATCCGACAGCAACTTGAAGTCATACCACTCGTCGGCAATGCGAAACTGCTCGGGCAGCTCTTCGGTCGCGGGGTGATGCGGGTCAACCACGTTGAGCGTGGCTATCTGCACGTTCGAGGGATCATTCGGATGGGACTCGAAGGCAGCGCCCACCAGCCGCTGAAACCAGTGCCAGTTGCCCTTGGTCTCGGTATCCGTTGCCGAGTGAATGCCCACAAAACCGCCGCCGGCCTGGATATAGCGCTCAAAGGCCAACTGCTGCTGCTCATTGAGGATATCCCCGGTGGTGTTAACGAACACAACCGCGGCCATTTTCTGCAGCTCTTCATCCGTGAACACGCTGGCGTCCTCCGTCGCTACCGGCGTCAGGCCGCGCTGGGTGACCAACTCCGTCACAGCCTCGACACCTGCCGGGATCGAGTCGTGCCGCCAGCCAGTGGTCTTGGAGAAGATTAAGACCGACGTCAGCTGATCCTCCTGCTCGGCGGTAGCCGGCTTCTCGGTCGCTTTTTGACCAGAATCCGAGCAAGAAGCGGTAAAGGCGCCCAAGAGTACCAGGGCGAAAACAGCGAAAATACGATGGGCATTCACAGTCATGGGGTTTATCACACTCGCTAGGGGGCTAAACACTCGCTTGTCTAGTGCAAGCTGAGTACGAAAATGGACAGGCCGAAACTTTCTTATAGTTCGTAACTTATATAGTAGCCCGCCACTTTAAACCAGACTCAGAGATGATGCCAATAGTGCATCTGTGCCCGCGCCCAGCAATCTGCATTTCGCCTCTCGCCGCTGGAAGCCATTGCCAGCGAAGCGCCGCTGATGATCTGGGACCAAGCCAAAGCCGCTACCGAACAACGACTAAACCAGATGCGTCACCGCGCAAGCGCCGACGCCCTTCTTATTCAACAGACGTTTATTGACAGCCGCGATCGGCTGCGATGCAGTGCCAGTGTGAGCCCCTAACATATAGGGAGGGATGTAAATTTAATCCCTCAATCCCCCTTTACTTTCTCCCAACCTGGTGACTGGACACTGA
>CAZKCY010000160.1:1566-6012 GCA_964551155.1 uncultured Marinimicrobium sp.
AGCCAATAACGCAAAATGCGGGGATTAAATTTGATTGCTCCAGCCCTTCTAGATTCTTCCACCCTGATGCCTGGACACTGGCGTCAAATTAGACAAGAATGGATGGAGATCTTGTTCGCGGGACCTGCGATTTACATCGAATGCTGGTCGCTAAAAACCTGAAACAGGTAATAGCTGGATGAAAGTTACCTGATTTAACCCCCTGGCGGGATGCCGGTAGGAGGGTGCTAAATTGATTTCCAATAATAATAAATTGTCCACCTATCTGGCTGCCTTGCCCGGGCCCGGAAGAACTGGTGCCTTCAGCGTGCCGCTCAGTCTGATTTTCTCCCTAGCTCTATCCCTGCAGGTGGCCGCTGCTGAGGTTGCCAAAGCCACCCCCCAGGAAAACATACTCAGGCACTGTGGTGAAGTGGCCGGCATCTCCATGCGGTATGTGGAAGGCCTGATCAAAGTCGCACTCGACGATCAGACCAGTGTGTACAGCTTCGACGGAGCGAACCTTAACTGTACCCAGCGACGCGAAATGACCATGCTGGAAGAAGGCCGCACCGACTTTATGTGGGCTGGCACAACGCCCGAGTTGGAGCGGCGGTTGATTCCGATCAGGATTCCACTCTACAAGGGGTTGATGGGTTTTCGCATTCTGCTGATAAATCGTGGCGATGAGGCGCGGTTTTCCGAGGTGCATTCACTGGATCAACTGCGCGGGTTCAAGTTCGGCCAAGGGGATACCTGGGCCGACACCGATATTCTGGAGGCTGAAGAGTTTTCGTTGGTTACCAGCAATGATATTCATAACCTTTTCAAGATGCTCAGCGCCCGCCGTTTCGACGCGCTGCCAAGAGGGCTGGTCGAGCCCTGGGACGAAGTGGAAAAAATGCCGGAGCTCAACTTTTCGGTTGAGGAGGAACTGCTGATTGTCTACCCACTTCCGGCCTATATATTCGTTTCCCCGCATCGGCCGGACCTGGCCAAAAAACTGGAGGCCGGCTTGTTGCGAGCAATAGAGGACGGGCGCTTCGACCAATATTTGTTATCCGACCCCCGGGTCAGCGCGGCCCTGAAACGCGCGCGGCTCCAAGAGCGCCGGTTGTTTAGGCTAAACAATCCATTTTTGTCCGACGAAACTCCTCTGGACAACCCGGATCTGTGGTTTGATTCGATGATACTGCAGGAAAAGACTGGCAGTGAAGGGGAGACTCGAGGACACCAAAAGATCGCTCGTTAATTCGAAAGATTGGGGTCAGTCTTGCCTTTTCTATTACTAATAAAAGCCTAAGCGCAAGAGCTGACCCCATTACATTAGTTTGCCCACAGATTATTATTGGCTTAACACCTGGGTGCTAATTCTTTCTATTCTTATTTCGCCTTTGATCTGTTCAGAATCTTTGCATGAGCGACTTTGACCCAATTGATCTTGATCTATGGCTCCATTGATTTAGTAACCTTATTACAAAAACCTTTGCAGGTTCTTCGCAAAGTACTCGGCGCTGTCCGCCGCACTTGCCATAGGGTCTTTGGCGTAGTTTCCGCCTTGTTCCAAATAGTAGAATTCAAGGCCAGACTGTTTGGGGTCGGGAAGTATTTCAGAGTAGTTAATCGAACCATTACCCAATTCGGTGTAGTCCTTCGTAACCTTGTCCATGTCTTTTATATGCCACATTACGTAGCGGCCAGGTTGGTCTCTTACCAAGTCCTTGGGTGAAAGGGGAGAAGAGCGCATTACCCAGTAAATGTCCATCTGAAGCTTCACCAGAGTAGGGTCTGCTTCCTTCAATATAATATCAAACCCTGTTTCACCATCGTGGTCTACATTTACTTTTTCCAAATTTACTTTTATCTATGGGTGTCCAATATTTCTTTTTGGACTAATAGTCCCATTGACAACATGCCGGAGCGGGCTTACTTTCTCTAGAGAGCAGGTAATCCTATGACGTGCTCGGAGGCCTCGCGGGCAACGCAGCAGATCGCATTTCCCGAATAAATAACAAGTTGAGGCTCAACCCCTTACCAACACGAGGTATAGATCGTGAACACACAAATAACTAAAAGAGTAACAAGCGGTGTGATTGGCCTGCTGTGCTTGGCCACCCTACTTGCAGGTAGCGCCCAGGCCCAGGACGCAAACGTCAACGGGGGCTTCGAATCCAGCGCCGTCGGCGACACGGCGGTTCAAGGCATTACTAACTGGTCATTTTCAGGCTGGGACAACGGCCTGGCCGACTTCGAGGTTGTCGGAACACCGGTTCAGGAAGGATCGCGGGCGCTGAAGATCACCGTCAACGCGAACGGCGACAACCCGTGGAACATCGAAGCGACGAACGAAAGTATTCCCGTGGAGGCGTTTGAGACGTATACCTATTCCGTCTGGGCGCGCTCAGATCTGGAAGGCGCGACGGCGAACTTCACGGTTGGCAACAATTCCTTTCAGGAGTACGGCCGGATTGACAGCACACAGGTGTATCTGACGTCGGAGTGGCAAGAGTTTACCTTCCAGTTCACCGTCGACGACCAGACGGAAATCCGGGCGCCTATCCATCTCAGCTTCGCCGAGAATCTGAGCTCGTCAGGTCGCGGGCCTAAGGCCACCACGGTGCCGGGCATCATCCACATCGACAACCTTCGCATTTTCGTGGAGCAGATCGAGCAAGTCCCTCCGCCGAGCACGACGCCTCTCGCGGCGGGGCATACGAAGTTTCTCGGTAACGTCTACAGCAGTTCGCAGGTCGAAAACTCTGAGTACTACTGGACACAGATGACGCCCGAGAACGCCGGGAAATGGGGTACGGTAGAGGCCACGCGCGACGTGATGGATTGGACTTCGATGGACCTCGCGTACAATTTCGCGAAGACCCATGGAATGAAGCTCCGGTACCACGTGCTGGTATGGGGAAGTCAGCAGCCCGCCTGGCTCGACGGGTTGAGCCAGCAGGAACAGTTGATTGAGATCGAGGAGTGGTTTGCGGCCGTGGCTGCACGCTACCCGGATCTGGACTACGTCGAGGTCGTTAACGAGCCGATGAACGCCCCACCAACAGTCTACATGGACGCACTTGGCGGAAGCGGAGCCACGGGTTGGGACTGGGCGGTCAATGCCTTCACCCTTGCGCGGCAATATTTCCCGAACAGCAAGCTGATGATCAACGAGTACAACATCATCAGCGCCCGGAGGGGCACGCTGAAAACCTACAAGGATCTCTGCACGCTGCTGCGAGATCGCGGTCTACTCGACGGCATTGGCGTTCAGGGGCATGCTTTTTCGACCAACTGGCAGGCGGCCTCGGTGATGGCCGACAATCTTACCAGTCTTGGTGAGCTGGGCCTTCCCATCCAGATCACGGAGATGGACGTCGATGGCCCTACCGACCAAGTACAGCTCGCGGAATATCAACGGATCTTACCAACCTTCTGGGAGCATCGCGCCGTAGAAGGCTTCACGCTCTGGGGCTGGAAACCCGGCTTGTGGAGAAACGAGGAAAAGGCCTACATTGTGCATAGCAACGGCGAAGAACGCCCAGCGACGCCATGGCTGAGAAATTATTTGGCGCAGTGATGCAGTAGAGAACAGATGGATGCATTGGAAAAAGCGGAGGCCGAACAGCATCGGCCTCCGCTTTTTTATTCCGCACATGCTGCGTTCAACCGCCGCGGCCTATTCGTTGATTTTGCCCGCGCGGCCACTTCCGCAATCTCCGAACTGAGGCGCTACAGGTGAGCACCGGCCGGGCCAAGTTGTTCCCTTCTACTGTTCGCTGCAATATTTAAGGCTATTTTTCGCGATCCAGCGGTATCATTATGTGGGCATAGGGGGTATCGCCCCACATGACATAGGGCCCACCTGCGTGGGGATCGTCGGTAATACCTTCGAGCAATTCATGCGGCACAATAATCATCAAATGCGCCCCCTCTTTAATATAATCATCGGCGTTTTTCGGATCGGGGTGGTAGGGGTCTGAATTGCTCACGCCGTCATCGCCTTGCAGCATATAGGAAAAGCCCAGTTTCGTAGGTGTAAAGTCGGCTTTCTTGCCAACCGCCTGCATCATTTGCATCCAGACCGGATCATTGCACATGGGCGCGCCATCGTCAGGAAAGGTTTCGGGCATACAGACCCAATCATTACTGCCTTCTACCAACACCTCGCCGCGATACAAGATGGTGGCGTCATCGCTGACAATGGCCGGTGCGGCCGAACGTGCTAAGGCGATCAAATCCTCTTCGCTAGTCGACTCTGCTAATGCAGTCAGACTGCACAGCAAGATGCCTGTAAACCATAGTGATTGTTTCATATTGCGTCCTCCCTCGAAGTAACTCACTAATCTTAGTTGATACCCGGAGAGCGCGTGTTGTGCCTACTAAATCATTAACGTCTAAGTAGAGCTGCTGATAGAGGAAATAGCCAAGAATTTAGCCAGTACTACGAAAGGATTAGTCGGGATCAGA
>CAZKCY010000161.1:0-2353 GCA_964551155.1 uncultured Marinimicrobium sp.
GGCGAGTGTCATCGTGCAAAGCCCTGGCAATGGGATGGCGTGGAATTTCGGTTTCTGGTTTGGCCGGGGCAGGATGAGGCATCAGGCAACAATCGCTCTTGCTTGTTGCTGATCGAATACGCTGGTGAGCGCATCTTGCTAACCGGTGATTTAGAGCGGGAAGGTGAGTGGCGCCTGCTAGGCGAGGGGACTTTGGTTGAATCCCTGGGGGTTTTACAAATTCCTCACCACGGCAGCCGCAGCTCCTCTACTAAGGCTTTTGTCGATTATCTGCGGCCGCGCTACGGCGTGGTCAGTGCCGGCTATTCCGGTCGCCACGGTCATCCGCACGCGCAGGTGCTGGCTCGTTACCGGGCAGTGGGTACCGAAATACTGAACACCGGCTCTGATGGCGCCTTGATATTTTCCTGGGATGATTTAGGTCGGCTAAAGGTTAGTCAAACCCGTCAAAGCCAAAGACGCTATTGGTTCGACAATGAATAAAACCGGAAGTGGCACATGGTTTTCTCTCGCGCTTGCGAATATGCTATGGTCCGCGCCGCCCGAAGCGCTGTTCGGCTATGCTAAAGGGCCGGAATTTACTGGCCGGTTCGGGGTCGGAGAAAGCGAATAACGGCTTTGCCGACTCAGCGGCGAAATTGGCGTAAAATTGCGCCCGAATGCCACGAATTCAAATAATATCGACTTTTAACAGTGAGGATCTTCCAGTGTTTGATGTGATTTCCGCCGGCGGTTGGCTGATGCTGCCTATCTTGTTGTGCTCCTTGCTGGTGGTTGCCATAGGCGGCGAACGATACTGGACCTTGAACCCCGCCAAAGTCGCGCCCCGGTCGCTGCTGGCTCAGGTCTGGAGCTGGATAAAAAATAACCAGCTGGACAGCGCCAAGCTGCGCGAACTCAAGCAATCCTCCGAACTGGGGCGCATTCTGGCCGCCGGCCTGAGCAATTCCAAGCACGGCCGCGAGGTCATGAAAGACAGCATTCAGGAAGCCGCCGGGCAGGTGATTCACGAACTGGAACGCTATATGGCCGCACTGGGTACCATAGCCGCCATTGCTCCGCTGCTGGGCCTGCTGGGCACGGTTATTGGTATGATCAAGGTATTTACCGCCATCATGCTGGAGGGCGCCGGCAACCCCGGAGTTCTCGCTGGTGGCATCTCCGAAGCGCTGATTACTACCGCCGCGGGTTTGACGGTAGCCATTCCGGCGATGATTCTGCAACGCTTTTTTCTGCGCCGCATCGACACCTTGGTGGTTACCATGGAAGAAGAAGCGGTGAAACTTGTGGATGCGCTGCACAGCGACAGACGCGTCGACGTTAAAACCGCTTAGGCCGGCCGGGAGAATTCATTCGTGCAATTTCGTCGCCAGCCCCGAGAAACCGAAGGCGTAAACCTGACCCCGCTGATTGATGTGGTGTTCCTGCTGCTGATCTTCTTTATGGTGTCCACCACCTTTACCAAAGAGACTCATCTGAGCGTGGATTTGCCCGAAGCCGAAGGTCAGGTCACTACCGAAAACCCCGAGCAGGTGGAAATTCTGATCAGCGCCGAAGGCGATTACTCAGTCAATGGTCAAAGCCTGGTCAACACCAAAGTGGTGACGCTTTTGTCGGCGCTGGAGAAAGTCTCTGAGGGCGATAACCAAAGGCCGCTGATCATTACCGCCGATGCCAAAGCGCCCCACCAAGCCGTGGTGCGCGCTATGGACGCCGCCGGTCAACTAGGCTTTGTTCACTTGAGCATCACCACCCGCCACCCCGAAGCCACCGAGTAACTCTGCCGATGTCCGAGCGGCGCGAGACAATCTGGCTCGATGCCTGGTACGGCGACAAACGCTGGCCCTGGCTGCTGGCGCCATTGAGTCTGCTGTTTCGTTTCATTGCGTTTGTGCGGCGAGTCTACCTTACGCGTTTTCGCCAGCGGCAGCTGTCGGTGCCGGTCATAGTCGTAGGCAATATCAGCCTGGGCGGCACCGGCAAAACCCCGTTGATTATTGCCCTAATTGAGCATCTTAAGCAGCGCGGCTTCAATCCCGGCGTGATCAGCCGCGGCTACGGCGGTCAGGCGCCGGCTTATCCGCTCTTGGTGGGTGCCGAAACGCCGGTAGCGCACAGCGGCGATGAACCTGTGAGTATTGCCTTGGCAGCGGGCTGCAAAGTCTGCGTCGATCCCGACCGGGTGGCGGCGGCACGCAAGCTTGAGGCCGAGGGTTGCGACTTGCTACTGAGCGACGACGGCCTGCAGCACTACCGCTTGGGGCGCAGCCTGGAAATCGCCGTTATCGACGGCAGGCGGGGCCTGGGCAACGGCTTGTGTTTACCCGCCGGGCCACTGCGCGAAGCGCCATCG
>CAZKCY010000161.1:2363-6010 GCA_964551155.1 uncultured Marinimicrobium sp.
ATAGCGGATGTAGGCTTGCCGATGAGAATCTTCGTTCTCCCGCCGCTGCTGCAGACGGGAACGCTGGCGGCCCCAATTCCTGGCGAACTAGGTGGGCATGACCGCCTCGCGACCGCTATAGCCGCCGGGCCGCTGCGCGAAGCGCCATCGCGCTTGCGGCAGGTGGATTGGGTGGTGGTGAACGGCTCGCTTGAGGAGCGCACCAAAGCTCAGCTGAAAAAACTGGCAATCGAAACTTGGGTGCCCATGCAGATTGCGCCCGATCATTGGCAGCGACTGAACGACGGCGCTCAGCTGGGGCTCGATCATTTTACTTCCGGCGCTCAGGTGAATGCGGTTTGCGGCCTGGGTAACCCGCAACGTTTTTACGACACTTTGCGGCAGCTGAGGCTGGAGCCACTGGAACACGACTTTCCCGATCATTACCAGTACCGCCCCGAAGACCTGCAATTCGAGCAGCCTGCGCCAGTGGTAATGACCACCAAAGACGCGGTCAAATGCCGGGACTTCGCCCAGCCCGATTGGTACGCTCTGGCCATAGCCGCACAGCTGCCGAAGCCATTCTGGCAGGCTCTGGATCGAAAACTATCGGAATTGAACTCTGAAAATCAGGAGCAGCAATGAGTTTCTATGTGGTGATACCGGCCCGCTTTGCCTCGACTCGCCTGCCCGGCAAGCCCCTTAAAGATATAGCCGGCAAGCCTATGGTTCAGCACGTCTACGAGCGTGCCTGTCAAAGTGGCGCGCGCGAGGTAATTATCGCCACCGATGACGCGCGCATCGAAACTGCCGCTAAAAGTTTCGGTGCCCGGGTCTGCATGACCTCTCCGGATCATCAGTCGGGCACCGACCGTTTACAAGAAGTGGCGCGCCAACTCAACTGCGCCGCCGATGAAATTCTGGTCAACGTTCAGGGCGACGAGCCTCTGATTCCACCTCAGGTAATCGATCAGGTAGCCAGCAACCTGGCCCAGCAACCGGCTGCAAGTGTCGCCACTTTGTGCGAGCCGATTGTTGCGCTGGAAGATTTCCGCAACCCCAATGTGGTGAAGCTGGTGGCCGATCACCAGGGCCTTGCGCTCTATTTCAGCCGGGCGCCGATCCCTTGGCCGAGAGATCATTTTGCCGCAGCGGAAGCGAGCGCTTTGCCCGAGAATTTCCCTGCGCGCCGGCACATCGGCATTTACGCCTACCGCAGTGCGCTGCTGGATAGATTCGTCACCTGGCCCCAGGCACCCCTGGAAAAAATCGAAGCTCTGGAGCAACTGCGGGTACTCTGGCAGGGCGAGCGCATTCATGTTGCCGAGGCTTGCGCCCAGGTGCCTGGCGGGGTGGACACCCAAGCCGATCTTGAGCGAGTGCGACGCCTGTTCTAAGGTATAAGTACTTAGGTGTAAATAGTAAATATTCATCCAGTTGGATTGTCGCTTCGTAAGCACAAGGGCAAGAATAATCCAGCGAGAGAGGTTAAGGTCATGCCAATCAAAGTGCTTTTCGTCTGCTTGGGCAATATCTGCCGTTCACCCACTGCCCAGGGCATTTTTCAGCAGAAAGTTAAAGAGGCGGGCTTAGAGAAAGAAATTCACATCGAATCGGCCGGCACCGGCGCCTGGCATATCGGCAAAGCGCCCGACAGTCGGACTCTGGCTGCGGCCAGCAAACGCGGTTACGATTTTTCTGACCAGCGCGCCCGGCAGGTGGGCATGCAGGATTTTGAAAAGTTCGACTATGTGCTGGCTATGGACAACGTCAATTTGCGCGAGCTGCGCCAGATGGCGCCCTCGGATTTCAGAGGCCGTTTGGATCTGTTCTTAAACTACGGCTCCCGCTCGGACCATACCGAAGTGCCCGATCCCTATTACGGCGGCGAGCAGGGCTTCGATCTGGTGCTGGATTTGGTTGAGGATGCCGCCGAAGGTTTGCTCGCCCAACTGGAGCAGGATCTTGCCCAAAGCCAACCTTCCTGAACGCCGACTTCGAAATCGTCAGACTTTTGTAAAAATTCCGAAAGTTATAAAACCCCACAAGGATTTGCATTAAGTGCCCGAATTTTTATCCGAGGTGAATCTTCAAAACTACAACACCCTGGCGGTGCCGGCGCGGGCGCGTTATTTTGTTAGCCTAACCGAGAGTGCCCAATTGCCCGAGGCCTTGGCGTTTGCCCGCGAGCGCGACTTGCCGCTGCTGGTGTTGGGCGGTGGCAGCAACATAGTTTTGCGTGACGATTTTCCCGGCCTGGTGCTGCATTTAAATTGGCGCGGTCGGGAACTGGTCCATAGCGATGACGAGTTTTACTGGCTCAAGGTAGCGGCGGGGGAGAACTGGCATCAGCTGGTATTGTACTGTTTGGAGCAAAGCTACTGGGGTCTGGAAAACCTGGCGCTGATTCCCGGCAGCGTGGGCGCCGCACCTATACAAAATATTGGCGCCTATGGCGTTGAGTTAAAAGATGTGTTCGCCGAGCTCGAGGCCTGGGAAATCCAATCCGGCAAAAGCGTTGTCTTCGACCCTCAAGCCTGCGAATTTGACTACCGCGACAGCGTGTTCAAAAACTCACTGCGCGATCGCTACATCATTACCTCGGTAACGTTCAGGCTGCGCCGCCAACCTCAAGTGGTTATGTCTTACCCGGCCTTAAAAGCCGCGCTGCCCGATCGCCCATTGGAAGACATAGGCCCGCGCGAACTGGCCGAAGCCGTCTGCCGACTGCGCCAAGAAAAACTGCCCGATCCCGCCCAAACCCCCAACGCCGGCAGCTTCTTCAAAAACCCGATTATTGAAACCCGCCAGTTCCAGCGCCTACAGCAGGACTACCCGGACCTGGTTTCCTACCCAGTCGATGACCAGCGGGTAAAACTCGCCGCCGCCTGGCTAATCGACCAAGCCGGCTGGAAAGGCGTAACCCAGGGCCCAGTGGCTGTGCACTCACTGCAGGCGTTGGTGCTAACCAACCCAGGTCGCGCTATGGGTAGTGACGTTTTGGCCTTGGCGGAAAAGATTCAGCAGTCGGTGAACGAAAAATTCGGTGTTCAGTTGGAGCCGGAGCCGAGAATTTATCCTTGAGTGAAATTCAGCACAAAAATATATTTAGGTCGAGTAGCACGCGATTTCCAACCAGAACCAAACATACAAGGGTGGGCAGCGCCCACCGGCTGTAATTCGAATTGGTACCCTTTTAGCGCGCGTCAATTTTTGTCAGCTTTGAGAATAACGCTAATATTACCACTGCGCTCGAGGCATGCCTGGTGGACTTGGGTCAGGTCCTCAGAACTGGACGCCTCCCGCAATGCGCACATCAGATCCTTCTCGCTGATGTTGGACTTCTTCATGGCGTCCCACTGAATATTGCCATTCGTAATCAGGACGCGGGGCTTCCCCTTTATCAGAGTACCAAACCAATCCCAGCGAAAAGCGACGTAGGCGAAAAAGAAGTGCATTGCGGTCAGAACAAAGGCCGCGGCTATGTGGGCCACAAAATAATCTTTGGTAACAATTGCTCGGCTGAGAATCGACCCGATCATAATCGCCATGATGATATCGAACGCCGAAAACTTGCCTACAAAGCGTTTTCCACCGAGGCGGACCATAATGATGCCCAGTATGTAAATCAATACCGCACGTAGCATCGTGCGCCAGACATTGAGGTC
>CAZKCY010000162.1:0-6003 GCA_964551155.1 uncultured Marinimicrobium sp.
AAGGCCCGGGCCACATCTGTCACCAGGTGCTCGTCGAAAAACTGCCGTACCGAGAGATTGACCGCCATGCACAGAGGTGGCAATCCCAGTTTCTGCCAGGCGACGTTCTGAGCGCAGGCGGTTTTCAGCACCCAGCGGCCAATCAACACTATCAGGCCGGTCTCTTCGGCCAGAGGAATGAACTGGGCCGGTGGGACCACGCCAAGTTCGGGATGCTGCCAGCGCACCAGCGCTTCGACACCCACGATTGAGCCGGTTTTGAGGTCGCGCTTGGCTTGGTAGTGCAGAAAGAATTCATCGCGCTCCAGCGCCAGGCGCAGGTTGTTTTCCAGCACCAGTTTTTCCAGTGAACGCTGCTTAATTTCCGAAGAAAAGAATTGATAGTTGTTCTTGCCTTCCTCTTTGGCCCGGTACATGGCTATGTCGGCGTTTTTCATCAAGGATTGCTCGTCCAGCGCATCGTTCGGGTACATGCTGATGCCTAAGCTGGTGGTGACTCGGCATTCTTGTCCGAGTACTACTACTGGCTTTACGGCGACGGCGAGAATTTTGCGGGCGAGAGTAGAAATTCGCTCGGCTTCGTCAACGTCCTGTACCAGAATGACAAATTCGTCACCGCCCAAGCGGGCCACTATGTCGCTGGAGCGCAGACACTCGCTGAGACGGTTCGCCATTTCCTTAAGCAACAAATCGCCGGCCTCGTGGCCCAAAGTGTCGTTGATGTTCTTGAATCGATCCAAGTCGATGAACAGGACTGCCAGCTTGCGTTTATAGCGGCGTGCCGATTCGATCGCGAGATTGAGTAACTCGCTGAACATAAACCGGTTGGGTAAGCCGGTCAGGTTGTCATGGGTAGCGAGATATTGAACTCGCTCTTCGGAAACCTTGCGCTCGGTAATGTCTCTACCGATACCGCGATAGCCGTGGAAGCTTCCGTCTTCGGAGAAGATCGGTAGGCCGCTGAGGCTGAGGTAATGAGGCTCGCCCTGTTTGTCGAAGTGGCGCAATTCAAGGTCGCGGAAAGGGCGGCGGGATGCGGCTATGGTCTGGTAGTCGGACCAGGCGCCCGAGAGTATCTCGGTGTTGGGCAGTTCCTCGAGGGTCTTGCCCAGCACGGTCGAGCTGGAGTAGCCGGATTTAGCGTTGTTGTCGCTCAGTCCGGTAAAGCGAAGATTCTCATCCTGCTCCCAGTACCAGTCGGAAGACAGCTCGGTAAGGCTGCGAAAGCGCTCCTCGCTCTCGCGCAAAGCGATTTCAGCTTCCCGCCGTTCGGTAATATCTTGACCAATCCCGACCAAGCCGACGATTTTCCCACTGTTGTCGCGCAGAGGAATTTTGCTGGTCAGCAGCCAGCGGATCTTGCCCAGGCCATAGTCCAGGTAGGATTCTTCATGACGCAACAGAGATTCACCGGTTCGAAAGATCTGTTGCTCATCGTCGAAAAAGCCCTGGGCCATTTCTTGGGAGTAGAATTCGAAGTCGGTTTTTCCGAGCAGACCTTCTGGAGTACTGCCCATACCCTTGGCAACCGCCTGGTTGGCAACCAAGAATCGGCTTTGGGTGTCTTTGGCGAA
Organism: uncultured Marinimicrobium sp.; assembly: GCA_964551155.1. Taxonomy (GTDB): domain Bacteria; phylum Pseudomonadota; class Gammaproteobacteria; order Pseudomonadales; family Cellvibrionaceae; genus CAZKCY01. The sequence goes on from CAZKCY010000162.1 coordinate 1,575, forward strand.
AATGTTATCCGGCAGGGCGTCGACCAGCGCTCGCATTAGCTGGCGTTCGGAGCTCAGAGTGTCAGTAAGTGCTTGCAACTCCTTGGTGCGCTCAGCCACGCGCTCTTCCAGCTCAGTGTTCAGTCTGCGGGCGGAGAATTCGACTTGCTTGCCGGCGGTAATATCGCGGGTGATGCCCACAACTCCAATAATTTGGCCTTGTTCATCGCGCAACGGCACCTTGGTGGTGGAATGCCAGCGCGATTCGCCGCTGGCGGAATCGATAACCAGCTCTTCACGATCCGCCAAAGGCTGGCCGGACAGCATTACCTTTTGATCGTCGTCGCTGTAGCCACGGGCCAGCTCGGCGGGGTGCCAATCCAAATCTGTAGTGCCCAGCATTTTTTCGGGAATGCCGGCGCCGCTCATTTTGGCCAATGCGGAGTTGACAAAGGTATACCTGCCGTGGCGATCTTTGGCGTAGATCAGATCAAGGGTATTGTCGCCCAGGGTGCGTAGCAGATTGCGCTCCATTTGGCCCTTCCTACAAAATTATTGTTAATCTAAAGGAGTTTTGCGTTTTGGCGCCGGCCCAGTATAGTCGAAATAAATGCCGTTGGAGCAGCGTCATATAAAGCATTTTAATAACAAAACGCGTTTTTACCATACAAATGGATATAAAGACAGCCGAGCCCCTCAGGTTCGGGGTTTAGAGGTTTAGAAGGCAATTAGAGGCCCGGAGAAAGCTGCGGCTTTTGGCGTATAATTCCGCTAAAATAGCGATTGATCCCAATGGTCATCGCGAGCGAATAATAGGAATAAGCCGTGCTTCTGTATCTTCCCTGCGCGTCGATGGCGGGAGCCCCTAGCGTTTTTTAATCAGTCAGGTGCGCCATGCCCGAAAGCCATCACGCTAACCCTCTAGACACGCTTCTAGCCGCTCAGCCTATCTATGATGTCGCTGATCAAGTGGCGGGCGTTGAGCTGTTGTACCGAAATAACCGAGGCCAGTCGGCGTTGGATATTGGCGAGGGCCGAGCCACCAGCGAGTTATTGTTCAACTTTTGTACCGGAATTACCGAACAGTTGGACCATTTCAAGCAGCCGGCATTTATTAATGTGTCGCGGGATTTTCTCTGTTCGGGCGCCTTTCTTCCTATAGATCCAAGTGCCGTAGTCGTGGAGCTGGTAGAGCGAATCGAGCCGGACGCCGAATTGATCGCCGCAGTTGAACGCTGGCATGACAAAGGTTTTACCTTTGCCCTGGACGACTTTGAATTCAAGCCTTCTTGGCAGCCGCTGTTGCGTATGGCCTCGATCATTAAAGTGGATATCCAAAACACTTCCTTTGAGCAAGCCTTGAAAGAGCGCGACCAGTTATCCCTCTATTCTCTGAAATGGCTGGCTGAAAGAATTGAGGATCGCCTGACTCACGAGCGCTATCGCTATGCCGGGTTCGATTTGTTTCAGGGTTATTTTTTTGCTCGCCCCGCCATTGTCTACGGCAAGAAGCTTAGTCCCGCGGCATTGACCCTGGCTCGGGTAATCAGTTTGTTGTTTGCAGAGGAGCCGGATCTGGATCGGGTGACTGAAGCCCTCTCCGCCGACCCTTTACTCTCGGTGAGCCTGGTTCGCATTGTCAATAGCCCGCTCTACAAAGGTCGCCAAAAGGTTAGCTCCATGAAGGAAGTGGTGGTGCGCCTGGGAATTTTTGCCATTCGCCGTTGGGCGGTATTGATTTCTTCGCTTAACGCCAGCTCGCCCGAAGTTGCGCGCTTGGTGCTGGTAAGAGCCCAGGCCTGTGCGGCTTTGGCCGAGCGCGCCAAGGACAAAAGTGTGGAGCCGGCCAGTGCTTTTTTAGCTGGCTTGTTGTCGGGCGCAGACATCTTGTTGGGCGTGGAACTGAATGCGTTTTTGGAGCAGCTAAATTTATCCGAAGAGGTTAAAAACGCTGCGCTCTATCAATCCGGTTCGACCGGAAAAATAGTTAAGATTATTGTCTCGCTCGAACAAAGAGTCGCAATGAAAGAGCGTTTGGAGGAGGCCAATCCTCAGCTGCTCAGGCTCTATGATCAAAGCGCGCGGAATGTTCAAGTGTTGTTTAACGAAGTTGCTTGATGACGAGCTTATTAGTTCACGCTGACGGCTCTTTTTTGAGCCAGTTCCTGCGCAGTTTTGCCGCCAAGGGTTTTTCGATCCAATAAGTACTTACGATGGCTAGAATAACCATGGCAACACTCGCTCCCATTAGCTGATGCTCGCCACCTTCCGGGTTGATCATTAGTGCTGCGAAACAGCCGATCATTACTATATTCTGCCAGATAAAAATCGAATACCCCGTCTCACCGAGAAACCCGGTGCCCGGCATGGAAAACAGTTTTGCCAAAAGGCCTCTACCCCGTGCCAGGTCCAACACCAAAATCATGTAGAGCGGCATCAGTAGTCCGTGGCGCAGGAAAAACTTCAAGGGTTCGCCGATATTTGGCTGGCAGGCGATCACAATAACCATCGCAAAAGCCAAATCGCCCCAGGCAAGCCAGGATTTGTTGTTGGCACTGAAGTTTGTGTTGAAGCGGGAGATGGAAAAGACCCGGCTAAGCAGCATGCCCGCGACGAAGTGGGGTACCCAGAACGCTGGTGTGGAGCCAATAAAAATTTGCCAGTTAAGCGGTGCTTCGGTGCCGGGCGGAAAGTAAACCGCGTAAACAGCCGTGGGAATCAAAGAGATCAGCGGCATGAGCAAGAGCAGTATCAGCATTTCCTTGCGGTTGAGTTTCGCTAAGTATTTCATCAGCCAAGGCATAACCAAGTACAAAAACACCAATGCCGACAGCGCCCAAGTTGGCCAGCTCCAGATTGGCACCCAGGGCGGATACCAGGCCTGAGTTAGAGTAATAGTCGCCAGGCCGCTGAGCAGGATTCGAACCGGGTCCATGTCCTGCCCCAGAAGCATCGGCAGCGTAAGCGGAACAGTGATCAGAAGTGCAATGATGTGAATTGGATACAGGCGCGACAAGCGCATCAGCCAGAAACGCTTTCTATCGGTTGCCAAACTACCGTTCGGGCTCCAGTAAAGATAGGACAAAATAAAACCCGACAACAAAAAAAAGAAACTGGTGGACATCCATCCATGTGACAGGAACGTCACTAACACCTTAGGCAAGCCATCGAAACTCGCCATGAGTCTTTCAAAGCCCTCGGGCTTGTCCATGTCGTAAATCGACCAGAGGTGAAACAGAAAGATATGAAAAATGGCGAAGAAGCGAATTCCGGTCAGAGCCGGTAAATGGTGATTTTTAGCTGGCGTCGATAAGGGCGCAAACCTTTCCATGGAATCTGCCTAATGGCCGGTTGTGCCGGCGAAAGTTGTTAGTGTTGGATTTTTTTTGTGGGAGGTTATCTCAGGCCATAGCCTTGGTCAATTTCCGACGTGGTAAAGTTTTGTCCGGTAAGCGTTGAGTTTGCTTAACAATACATTTCCTCAAAACGTCGTTTGAGAAGGCGGTGCGTTAGGATAAATGCTAAACGCTAGTAGAAGGGTGACATATCGGACTTATATTGGTATTGTCCATTGCGCAACAAGCCGACTTGACGGCGACTTTGCGAGACTATTTTGTCAGCGAAACGCCATCAACGTCGTTCAAATCCCCTCGCCAGAAAGGCGGGGACGATAAACTGAGCGAGGATCGCATATGAAAACCTTTACCAAATCCCTCCTGGCTGCCAGCGCCCTGGTAGTTGCATCTTCTGCCAGCGCCGAAGGCTTTTATCTTGGCCTCGGTTATCAGATTGGCACCTACGACGAAAGCGGTGTACCCGAGGCGGATCTCTCGGCAATCAAGTTTGAAGCGGGCACCTACTTCATGGATAATATTGCGGTTGAAGCGCACGTCAACTTGGGCATGGACTCCGATACGGTAGCGGTACCAGTAGACTCCAGCACCAATATCAATGTCGATGTGGAATTGAAAAGCGCAGCTTCTTTGTTCCTCAAGGGCGACCTAGAAGTCTCGCCAAATTTTAACTTGTACGGGCTGTTGGGCTTTTCTCAGGTAAAAGTTGACGCCACTGCGTCGGCTCAGGGTTTTTCCTATTCGGCCTCTACTACCGACACGGGCCTTTCCTACGGTGCAGGTGCCGAGGTAGGCTTTGGCGACCAGGTTTTCGTCTCAGCGGAATATATTAGTTACATAAGCGAAGACGAGTACGACTACAACGGTATCAACCTAGGCGTCCACAAGAAGTTCTAAAGTTTCGATTTTATTCAAAATGGCCAGCCGTTCTCAGAACGTCTGGCCATTTTTTATAGCCGGTGAGAAAGCCCAAAAATTTGTTTATTGCAAATCCTGGCTGCGCAAATAGTCTTCGTAATTGCCATGAAAATCGACCAGCCCGGTTGGTGACATGTCTATAACTCGGGTCGCCAGGGAGGATACAAACTCCCGATCGT
>CAZKCY010000163.1:0-5991 GCA_964551155.1 uncultured Marinimicrobium sp.
AGCCTTCCTTGGGAACGCCCAGCCAATTGGTTTCCAGCTTGCCATCCATGTTTTCGTCGTGAATGACGGCAAGCGCGTACGTTCCCGGCGGGATATCCAGAAAATTGCAACGTGCCTTCGTATCCCGAATTCTTATCATAGTGATATTGGTTGCATACTCCAGAAACTCCTCGGGAAAGCCCTCCGGCGACTCGAACAGTGCACATGCTACCGAGCCAGTGCTGTTTTTAATGCTAAGGATCTTTACATGAATGCCAGGGCACGATGGTTCGGCAAAAGCAGTGAAGGGCGCATTCGCCAAGACCAACGCAACACACAAAGCTACACGCCGCAATCCCATGGAAAGCCGCAAAGTGGGGCTCCTGTCTCTGAGGTTCAAAGCTGTTTCTCGATTAGCCGACTTGTTCATGACATTCACCATACATTGGGGTGGTATAGCCTGGCTGAATGGCGGCGCATAGGGCTACGGCTACGGACTTTGTACTTACGTCAGATTTTTATGCATTCTGAGCGGAAGGCCGGTCGCGTCCGCTACAGCTCTCGATAGCTCGACCAGCCATGCCGTGTCAGCCATCAAGTCCAAACCATCATAGGTCGGGTCAAAAAAGGCCATGGGTTCTCGGCGTTCCGTGACCAGAATGCTGCGTCCCAATCCTCGCCTCAATTTAAGGCCCCTTTTTGCCCATGTTGGCGACAGAAACGCATGACAAGTCCGAAAATGAGCCGTGGGCCAGGATGTCCAGTTTCCAAGATGACGCAGCACTTCAATGGTGTTTCGATTGAAACGTATTTTGGCTTTGCCTTTTACCCAGAGCGTCAAGGTGCTATCGATACTGGCCCAAACGAGCTTGGGTTTGGTTGCATACATCGCATCGCACTTGCCTTGAACGGCCTCCGAAATTCTACTGGCTGCATCCTCGAATTTCGGAATGTCATTCGATTTTAACCAGACGTCTGCAACCTTCCGGATGCGGGATCTCGATCGCTCGAATGCCAGGATACGCTGCGATGCATCCGGGTCAGGGCTGTACATCGCCGGGGCGAGGATCAACCGATCAGCGCCAGCGCGACTCAGCAACCCAGTCGCGGCCTCTAAGTCAACGCAAATCTTGTGGGATTTGGAACGCCAGCCCATGAACTTAAAATGTCAGTCAACCAGGCGAATGGTGATTGTATTGCCAACCAGGTAGAGGCAGAATCCCAAAAGGTCTAACACTTGGTTGGACCTCTTGAAGCGCAATATTGGGCGTACTGCCATTCGGCTAATCACTTTCCCTGCTCGAATCAGCCTTTATGAGGGCACTAAGGATCAGGGGGAGGCCTGCCGGATCGACGAGAGAAACAAACACCGGGAATAGCCACACCTCCCAGCCGGCGGCGACTGGAAATGCCTGCGCAAATATCCCGGAAGCGATCAACGAGAAAAGCGGGGCGACTAGTAACAGCGGCGAATCCTCTGGTGCGTGCTCTCGTCGCGCAAACCAGATCCAGTTGCGTGCCAGCGCGTACAAGGCGACCAAGGCCGCACCGGCCGCTATGCCCATTCCAGTTATTGATAGAACATTACTCATTCGGCATATATCCGGGCCTAAGCGCATTGTTGGGCCGGTGTTGGTTTGCTAGCGCCACATATTGCCCAGGAGCAGTACAACGCTGATTATTCCCGCAGCTATAAGCCGCAATCCAGACTGCTTGTGTATCAGCAAAATCAACAGTCCTGCAAGCAAAAAGACCGGCGCAGACCAGATGGCGATGACTAAGGCGACGCCCCTAAAGAATGCCAGGTACACGGCCAATCCGAAATCATGTGCGCCAAAGGCTTCTGCATTCACGCCCCATTGGCCGACCAGCGCGGTGACCGCAATGAGCGCCGAACCACTGAGGCAGACCCAGCTTGCGATGACCAATGCTTTTTTCATTGCGTGATGGTGGTTTTTCCCCAATTCACGCCCAACGGATTTTGAGTTCAGCGGCGCCGCCAGCCGCGGCGGTCGGCCGCAGTAAACCGGTTTGCCCAACCACGTCAGCGGTCGATTCAAAAACAGCCGGGTGGCGTCCGCTGCAATGAGGGGTTGGGCGAACGGGCACTACAGGTCCGAGTCTCGGGACTGACTTACTGACGAGGTGCCTGAGGCAAATGCGGCTTTGCCCAGTCCGTGGGCGGCGAGGATGACCCAAAGAAGAAGAAAAAGCAGGAAAAGACGTTGGCCCAATCCGGCGAGGCCGTACGGTACGAATACCGTCGCAAAACCGACAAAAGCGATCGGCGACAGCCAAGACAGCGGCTGAAGCCAGCGGTATCGGCCGTGTAGTCTCCCGGCAACTCTCAATCGGCGGGAGACGAGACCCGCACCGATCATGAGGCTCGACAGGCCGACGATGCCGGATACGGCATGCCAGATTTGATCGTCCGACGGCGGCGGCTCGATCCAGAGCGGCGGGGGATTCTCATTTCGGACCTGCAAGTCGCTGTCAAAGATACCGCTCAGAAAAATGCCCGTAGCTGCTACAGCGAACAACACGATCGCCGCCCGCGATTTCACTTCCGAGTCCAGTCCCGTGGACATGGCAAAGGCCAACGCGAGAAGACTGAAGCCCCAGCAGAAGAAAGCCGCCTTCATGAGCCAGCCCATTCGGCCTACGGCATATTCACTGCCAAAGCGATGAAGCGGATTCAATTCGGGCTGAATGATCAAAAAAAGTATGTACACGACCACGAAGAAGAGGATGCTCCCTGCGATCGCACTCCGAGCACACCAGGTGGCGGACATGTTCATTACTCTAACCCTCCATTGCGCCGCTTAGCTCCAAGGTTAGGCGACCGAAAAACCATCCCCACTAGAAGCAACTTATAAATAAGGCCTAAGGAGAGCCGGCTTATTTTTAGTGTGGGTTTCAATCTGTCTCCTGTTACCTAACGCCGCGGGTGAGTGGCAAGGCAAAAGCAACGCTTTTGCCCATTCCGGAACACGAAGTGCGCGTACTCCAAAAGCATGTTATGGCGCATTTGCTGTCATCTCCAACAGTTGGCTAACTGTATTCCAGTTTCTCGCGGTAGCGGTCTCGCCGAGCGCCTTCTCCAAATTCGCCGCCAATTTGGAACGCGCGATTCCATTCGGGGCATGCAAATAGAAAACAGCGCCATCAAGCCAGTAACGCTCCGAGGATGACTTCATGGTGTCAAGTCGGGCCAGGTCAGGCTCTGAAGGAACACCAGCAAGAAAGAAGAGGTGAAGTGTCTTGCCATTTTCTACTTCAAACGGGTTCTTTTTCGCTGCACTCCGCAATTCAGATGCTGGCAAGAGCAGCACGTCTGGCCTGAACCCAAATTCATTCTCAATGGCGCTCGCGATTGATTCTGCCGTACTACGAGTGCACTGTCGCCCACTTCGGAACACCACGTTGCCGCTCTGAACGTACGTCTTCGCGCCCTCAAACCCTTGAGTTTCAAAGATCGAAACCAGCTCCTTCATTAGGATGGAATTCTTCCCTCCAACATTAATTCCACGTAATAGCGCAATGTACGTGTTCACAGCGGCTCAACTGGGGTATAACTATTTGGCTAAGCGTCGCGCGTAAGCACGTCCGGTGGAGACCCAATAAGGGTCGGAACGTACTTGAGCGATTTGTTAAATGGTGGGTTCATCAGACTTCTTCACCGCCGACTATTCCACTGCCCTCTTTCGTACTCCCATTTTCAAATCGTAGTTGTTCTTGAGTAGCAGCATATAGCCTGTGATCGGCCCAAAGAAGGCTCCACAGATGAACCACAGCCAGGCATTTCGGTTGGTCTCTTGTGCCCAATAGGCACAGAAAACGGCGAAGAGAAAGAGTACGAGTCCGGTTGTAGCGTATTCCTGTCCCATAGAGCTCCAATTTTCTTTGATGGATTAGTGAGTCGTCTAAAGGCACTTAACGATTTAGCTAAGCGGCGCGCGCAAGCGCGTCCGGGGAAGGCCCATGAGGGGCGGAGCGAACTTGAGCGACTTGTTAGGTATGCAGATTTTTACTGGATTATTAGTCTGTTATCGATGCTCCGAACTTTCGTGAACTTGCCTTCGATCATAATCCCACGAGCACCATCTCGTTTCTCAATGGGATACCAACGCTCTAGATGCCAAATCTCAGCGAGATCTTGGTCGAAATGAATCCGTAAATCAGCCTGGCCGTCTGCACCGTAGTCGATAACGTCACGAATGGCCTCACCGCCTTCATTCAAAACTGAGTAGGTGAGAATGTCTACTCGACCATCACCATCTCGGTCGGCAGCGGCCAGAATCGGAGTTCCTAAGCTCCGGTGATAGACGCCGATGGCCCCACCGGAGGACATCGGCCGTCCCTTTGAAATTGCGACCTTAAACACATCATCAGCTTCAACTATGAGACCCTCAAATTGATTGCCACTGGGCGTTAGATCAGCGTTTAGCTCCTTATTATGTGAGGATTTCACATGAAAGCCGTTGGTCTCAAAAACTTCCGCATTCGACACTGTATCCGAAGGAATCAGCTCCATTAGGCGAGCTGCTTGTTGGTCTTGGCGGGCTTCCTGCTCCCGACCTTCTTGGCTGGCCCCACTTATATTGGTAACAACCAGCAGGCCGAAATAAACTGTGGAAATCACAAATGCTCGCTTCATCATTAATTTGTCCTGTTCCTAATGTAAAGATAAGCCGCGCGAGGGACAAGCGTAGTGGTTTCGGCGCCGCCCTGCAGCGCATTGTTAGAAAACAACACTGGCACATTATTGGCTACCTGCTATAGCTGCCGCGAGGTAAAGTCCAATTACCGCACAAACTGTCCGAATAACCCGTTCTTTGGGCTTACAGCTTCCATAGACATAGAGTGCCCCTTTGCCCGCGTATTCCTCCACTTGCGAATACGTATACCACCGGATATCATGGCACCAACCCCCTACGCTAATCACCCAGCCACGATGTGCGACAAACGCATATGCGAATGACGCAATTGCTGATATGCCCGTCAGCGCGTCATGCACTCCGGGACTGAGAGCCGGAGAGGCCAATTTCAGGGTGACTCCCAGCAGGACAACGACGCCGAAGAGATCAATTAGTACAGCGACCAGCGATGCCCCATTGAAAGCTAGGCGACGCTCATCTTCCGGGACAGTTACATTTGCCATCTACGGTTCCAGGTTTTCTAGCGTCTGAGCTAAGCGGCCCGCCTGGTGGCGCGTCCGGTGGAGGCCCGAAAGAGGCGGAGCGTACTTAAGTGACTTGTTATGTTTTATGGGTGGCGTCGGCAGGATGGTTGATTCCGTCGTTGACCTGGACATTGGAAATTTTGAACGGGTTAACACCTTCCAGGCAACCAACATTGAAGCCATATTCCTCCGGGTTGGACCGTCGCTGATGATGCGTGTAGATTCCACAGACCGAGCAAAAGAAGTGGCGTGCTACTTTGGTATTGAATTGATACTCGCGCAGATACTCTTTACCCGCTACGACCTTTAGGGCGGACAAAGGAACAGAGGCGACGAGAGCACCTTTTCTCCGGCAAATCGAGCAGTCACAGTGACGAGGATTCTCTATTCCGTTCGGCAGTTCCAGCTCAAGCGAGACTGCCCCGCAATGGCAGGAAGCCCGATGTGGGTTCGTGATTTTTGTCCCATCGACTTCTTTAATCACTAGAGCCTGACTCCTGCAACATAACGCTTCGCATTAGCAGCCAAACCAGGAGCGTAGCGAGTGATTTGGTCCGACTAAATGCGATTGTTAGGCGATATTCCGTAATTTATACCAGTAGACCGCAATCTGTTCATAATGGAGTTTCATGTTTCAAGATTGGAGGTCGAAAATCAGTTAAAACCGAATCTTTAAAACGTAGAGTGAGCGTATCTGATCTATCCTCAGAAGCTTCACGCAGAATTCACATACTCGGAGAGATCTTATATACCAACACACTTTGGTACGAAATTAAATGAAAACGTTTACAGGTTTGCTGTTGGCAGTGTTCATGCTTGCGCTCCTCTTT
>CAZKCY010000164.1:0-2348 GCA_964551155.1 uncultured Marinimicrobium sp.
GGGCAAGCAGTTCAAGCGGATGGAAGCGGTGATCAACTCCATGACCCCCGCCGAACGCCGCAACCCGGAAGGGCTGCTGAACGGCTCCCGCAAACGCCGAATCACCCAGGGCTCGGGTACCCAGATTCAAGATTTGAACCGTTTGTTAAAGCAGTACAAGCAGATGGCGAAAATGATGAAAAAAATGAAGGGCGGCGGTATGCAAAAAATGATGCGCGGCATGGGGGGTATGCTGCCCGGTGGAGCGGGCGGCATGCCGCCAGGCGGCCAACTGCCGCCCGGCTTCCGGAAGTAATAAATGCTCAGAAAGACGCGCGCCTGCATTGGGATACTCCTGGCGGCTTTGAGTTTGGCGCTCGGGGCCTGCCGTCACCTGGAGGGCGCTCCTCCCACGGCCGAACGGCTAAAGGGTGTCTGGCGCGTAACTGCCCTAGAAAATGAGCCTCTTTCCAGTGCCAGCCGGGCGCACATAGAATTTTCGGAACCCCCGCGCCTGACCGGCAATGCCGGCTGCAACCGATTTTTTGGTATCTACGAGTATCAGGGCGGCGATTTGAACGTTGGGGAAGCCCTGGGTGCCAGTAAAATGCTGTGTAAGCCCTCGGTGATGGCTGAGGAAAATCGCCTGCTTAGAGTTTTGCCGCAAAGCCGCCAGGTGTCCCTCGAAGAAGGGCGTCTGGAGTTGCGCGATAGCTGGGGCCGTTTGCTAATTGTAGCCCGGCGGGAGCCAAACCCGTGAGTCAGAGTGCCCAGGAGAAGAAGGCCCAGCGGGATTTGAAAGCCGAAGCCGCCAAAATAGTTCGCACGCTCAATATCAGCGGCGACAATCGAGCCGAAACTCAACGGATTGTGGCAGCTGTGCAGCGCGGTATCGAGTACCACTTGAAACAACAGAGCGCCAAAGCGCGGGAGCTGGACAAAAGAGCCAAAAAGCTCAAGCAGGCCGACGGCAGCGCCGAAGTTCGATCAGCGGAGGCGCCGGCCAGGGCTCAAAAATCCTTTTCCGCGGCACTGCCCTGGGTGCTGTTGGCGCTATCATGGATGGGGTTCGTTGGCTACCTGCTGATTGAGGTCCGGTTTTGATTGAGTTTTTTAATACTCACTACTACATCGATCGGGAACCGACAGAGGTTTTCCAATTTTTATCGGATTTTCGCCACTATTTTGAACAGTTGCCGGAATTTGCCGGCGCGGGGGTCAGCAGCGACGACTCGCCCTTGGCTCCGGGAAAAATATTTGTGGTGCGCACCGACAGCGAATCCTACAAATACGAAACTCATGTCCAAATCCTGCGTCTTGAGCCGCCTCAACTGCTTGCCTACGAATACAGCTATCAGCGGCGCGGATCGGAAGCTGGCGCAGAGGCGGAAAGTCCCATGCCTTGGAGCCGCGCCGAAGTGACTTTACAGATGCAGCCATATAAGGAGGGCACCCAAGTAAGAGCGCAGATGCATGTGTTCGGGGTGCAGGGATTTTTTGCACGCTGGAAAGTCGCAGCGCTCAAAGCCGCTTGTGCCCGCCAGCAGCCCGCGGCGAATCAAAATTTGGTGCGGCTGGCGGAAAGATCGATTCCTAAATTGGATCACGCAAGCAATCAGTTCTGAGGGCTTACTGGTAAAATTGCTAGTCCTCGGCCAGCTCGGGCCTCTACCAGATTGGGCCTCTAGTAGGGGGCTGTGACAAGGTGATTGTTCGTCCGGTGCGGCTCAAATTGCAAACTTTTCTCTATTCGTTGGTTGTCTCGTCACAGGTGCCTTGCCTATAGCCGATTACTTGGTGGTCGGCACAGGCAGTGCAGGCGTTGCCGTAGGTTTTCCACTCGCCCTCGCGTTTTTTCTCGGGAGCCGTTTCTCGCGAATCGCTCTTCAACTGGCCGCAGACCGGTTGGTAGACCTGCGCGCACATCTCGGGACGTTGGTTTTCTGAGCACAATTGCAGTTGCGCCGGTGCTGGGCTCTGGCTTTGGCTTGACTCAGGCGCAGATCGGGATTCGGTTTGCTCGACCGAGTCGGCCTCGCAAGCGACTAAAAACAGGCAGATCAGCAAACCAATCAAAGTTGTACGCGGCATGGAGGCTTTCCTTTGACTATTGTATTGATTCCGGTTCGCTGGTCGAGGCGAAGCCGGGAAACCTTGTTGAGCGATCAGGGATTATATCCGGTTCAGGATGATTCTGGGCCATTACTGGACTATCCTCAAAGAGTCGCATAATGGTAGCGCTACCCTAGCTGCGGCAACCTGCCTATGGCACAGGGGCTGTGTTAACATGCGGACAACCGAAAAATTGTTCTGGTGCGCGGGGTTTCGGTCCTGAATGGACTAAACTCTAAACCAGATCAATTTTGAGT
>CAZKCY010000164.1:2358-5986 GCA_964551155.1 uncultured Marinimicrobium sp.
TACCAGAGTAGTCCCGCATCGACTGACGATCGCGATAGGAGCGTAAAGGATTCAATGGCAAATAAACGTCCCATCTATATTCCCTTCGCCGGCCCCGCATTGCTTGAAGCCCCTTTGTTAAATAAGGGTAGCGCCTTCAGTCCTCGGGAGCGCCAGCAGTTCAATCTCGAGGGGCTGTTGCCTTTTAGTATTGAGACCATCGAAGAGCAGAAGGCGCGCGCTTACGAGCAATTTTCTTCGTTTCAGTCGGACATCGACAAACACATCTATTTGCGCAACATTCAGGATACCAATGAGACGCTTTATTTTCGTTTGGTAACCGATCATTTGCAGGAAGTGATGCCGCTGATCTATACGCCAACTGTGGGTCAAGCCTGTCAACAATTCTCCAAAATATATCGGCGCAAACGCGGTTTATTTATTAGCTACCCGGACCGGGAGCGGATCGATGACATGCTGCAAAATGCCACTAAGCAGAACGTAAAAGTCATAGTGGTCACCGACGGCGAACGTATTCTTGGTTTGGGTGACCAAGGTATAGGCGGCATGGGAATTCCCATCGGAAAGTTGGCACTTTACACCGCTTGTGGCGGTATCAGCCCGGCATACACTCTCCCAGTGGTTTTGGACGTGGGCTGTAACAACAAAGCCGTGACCGAAGACCCCATGTATATGGGGTGGCGCCACGAGCGCATTTCGGGCGATGAATATTACGCCTTTGTCGACGAATTTATTCAGGCCGTCAAAGTGCGTTGGCCTCAGGCTCTGGTTCAGTTCGAAGACTTTGCCCAGAGCACGGCCAATCCGCTTTTGACCCGTTACCGCGATCAACTGTGCTGCTTCAATGACGACATTCAGGGCACTGCCTCGGTAACGGTAGGCACGCTGCTGGCGGCCTGTCGCGCCAAAGGTGAGCGACTCAGCGATCAGCGTGTGGTATTCGCCGGCGCCGGTTCAGCGGGCTGCGGCATCGCCGAGCAGATCGTCATGTTGATGAAAGAAGAGGGGTTGTCGGATTCGGAAGCCCGGGCGCGCATTTTTATGATCAATCGCTCGGGTTTGGTGCTCAGCGATTCTGAGGGCGTGCGAGAGTTTCAAAAGCCGTTGAGCGTCGCCTCCGAGCGGGTGGCGGACTGGAAGTTGGAGCACAGCAAAACGCCGGGTGCGATCAGCTTGCTGGATGTGGTCAAGAACGCCCATCCAACGGTTTTAGTTGGAGTTTCGGGTCAGCCTGGGTTGTTTACCAAAGCGGTCATAGAAGCTATCTATGCCCACTGCGAGCGGCCGGTCGTTTTGCCGCTTTCAAACCCAACCTCGCAGGTCGAGGCTTTGCCCGTGGATATTATGCGGTGGACCGGCGGACGCGCGATTGTCGCCACTGGGAGTCCATTTGCCCCGGTGGATATGGCCGGGCAGCGTTATGAAATTGCGCAGTGCAACAATAGCTACATTTTCCCCGGCGTGGGTTTGGGGGTCATTGCCTCCCGGGCGACGCGAATTACTGACAAGATGATGGTGGCTGCCAGTCGCGCTTTGGCGGAGGCCTCACCGATGGTTCAAACCGGTGAAGGTGCGCTGTTGCCGCCCTTGAGTGAGATTCGCTCGGTCAGTAAATTGATTGCGCGCGCGGTATTTTTGCAGGCGGTTGTCGATGAAGTGGCAATGCCGGTGCCGGAGGATCTAATCGACGAAAAAATCGACGCTAATTTTTGGGAACCGGCCTACAGAGATTATCGCCGGACTTCATTTTAATAGGTTTTTTGACTAGGGTTGGTAAAGAGATTGACTGGTTCAATTTCAACGATCGATGCACGACCGTGGTCGAGCGCAAACTCTAAATCATCCAGAACATTGTGACGAGGCTGATTCAATGGATTACGAGAACGCCAAAGAGTATATTTTGGCCAAACCAGAAGCTAAGGAACTCCATCCCTCTGGGTCGGATGTGCCGGTATTCAAAGTGTGTCACAAGCTCTTTGCCAGTTTGGTTGACGAAGACGGCGAGACACTGCTGAATTTGAAATGCGACCCCGACTGGGCTCAGGAGCTTCGCGATACTTATGAGGCCATCGAGCCTGGCCGGCGCATGAATAAGGTGCACTGGAACACAGTGGTGCTCGATGGCAGCGTGCCTGAAGATCTGATCGAGGAAATGATTGATCATTCCTACGAGCGGGTGATTGAAAATCTGCCGCCCGCCGATCGCGAACGCTTGCTAGAAAAACTGTAATTGATTAGAGGTTGAGTATGAGCTGTGTAGTGATTACCGGAGCCAATCGAGGTATCGGTCTTGAGTTGTGTCGTTTATTCCATAAGCGCGGCGACCGAGTGTACGGAGCCTGCAGAAAAGCTTCGGATGAGTTGCGCGATCTGGGTGTCGAAGTCATTGAGGGTGTCGACGTAAGTCGAGCAGCCGGCATAGGCGAGCTGACCAGTGCCCTGGGTGACCAAGCCATTGATATTTTAATCAACAACGCCGGAATGCTCAGCAACCAATCGCTCGGCGACATTGATTATTCCAAGGTTGAGCGCCAGTTCGAGGTCAATGCCGTTGGGCCTTTGCGGGTTACTGAAAGCTTGCTGGATAATTTAGGCAAAGGCGCAAAAGTTGCTTTGATTACCAGTCGCATGGGCTCGATTGCCGACAATACTTCGGGAGGTTCTTACGGTTACCGAATGAGTAAGGCAGCGCTCAATGCTGCCGGTGTAAGTCTGGCTCACGACTTAAAACCCAAAGGTGTGGCGGTCGCGATATTGCATCCTGGCTTTGTGCAAACCGATATGGTTGGTGGGGCAGGCGACATAGCACCCGAAGTCGCCGCAGAACGCTTAGCTGCGCGCATCGACGACTTAAACCTCGATAACAGCGGCGGCTTTTGGCATTCCAATGGCGAGCGCCTGCCCTGGTAGGGAAGCGCGGTTAACGGGACGGAGCAAAGCTCGCAATGGAGAAAACCTCGGAATCCAGCGTTGCTTTGGGCCGGCGACTGAAACAAGTGCGTGAACTGAACGGTATGTCTCAAAGGGAATTGGGGCGGCGTGCCGGAGTTACCAACAGTAATATTTCGATGATTGAACAGGGTTTGGTCAGTCCATCGGTTACCTCTCTTGAGCGCCTGCTCGCCGTCATTCCCATGTCTCTCGAGCAGTTTTTTACCTGGGATCCAGAAACAGCCGAAGGGCAAGTGTTTCGAGCCGAAAGCTTCGTAAGAGTCAAAGCGCCGGGCGCCGGCTTGCAGATCCAAAGACTGCCCGCCGCCAGTCTGACTTTGGCGAACGAACCGCTCATATATCTTGAACGTTGTTGCTTTGCTCCCGGCAGTGACACCGGCGCCCAGAGCCGAAAAGAAACCCAGGTTCTTGTGGGCTGGTTGCTCGAAGGTGAACTCCAGTTGAGTATGGGGGCGAGTGTTTTTTCGTTGTCGAAAAATGATGGCTTCTACCTGCCCGCTCAGCAGTTGTACCGGTTGCGCAATTTAACCGAGGTTGACGCAATATTGATGTGGACTCGAGGAGTGCAACATTATGCAGATTGACGGCACTGTGTGGTCGCAGATCGGCGTTTCGCTCAGAACTTAGATGAGATTTCAACGCTGCATAATTCTTTGCGCGCTTAAAGTCTCAGCTC
>CAZKCY010000165.1:0-5605 GCA_964551155.1 uncultured Marinimicrobium sp.
GCGCCAGTCCTGCAGCGGCACCAATAGAAGCTTCCAGAGCAAATAGAGAAAAATCGCCAGCCCGCCCACTAATAGCATGGTTTGCTCGCGACGATTGTAACGGGACAAAAATTCGAAGAATCGGGTCATAGTGGTTGCTGGCTGACTTTGAGGCGGGCGGAATGAAGATCGCCCTGGGCACTGGCGCTGAGCAGTTCGGCGTTCAAACCGCTTTGGTTAATACGCTCGCGCAGGGTCTCGATGGTGCTGAAAGCGCTGGCCTGAACATTGAGACTGAGCTCGGTGTTACTGGCCGAATAGGAAATCGCGCGCAAGCTGGCATCCTGAGTTTCCTCAAAAACCGGAAGCACCTCGGCCAGAAAGGGAGTCAGACGCCGACCGGCACTGGCCGGCTGAACTTCGGCGATCTGCTGGCGCAGCTGACGCTCGGCGTCGACCATCACCCCCTGGCCAGCCACGTCTCGATAGACCCGCTCGATTTCCCGGCGCACCTCGAGATTTTCCGCCTCGAGGCTTTGCACTTGGTAAAAAAGCACCCCCACATAAACCACCAGGCATGCGGCTGCGGCGGCCACCATACCGCGCCAGTCCCGCCACCAGCGCTCCACCGGCAGGCGCTGGGAGAATTCCCCTTGGCACAAGTCAATGACCGGCGCACTCAAATCCAGCTGCCAGAAGTCCACCAGCGTCTGACTGTCGATCCGCTCGGCCAATTCGTCCGGCAAGAGTGTCTCCAAGGCCACCAGATCGGCGTCGGTGTTGGCCCGCAAAATCAAATGGGGCAGATTGTCGACCCGCTGCTGGGCGGTGAGCAGCATTTCCAGACCCAGGCGAGCCCGATCTCTGGGCAGGCTGTAGCCCAGGCTGGGAGCCGCTCGAACCAGCAGATGATCATCCTGAAACTGCAAGGTCCAATAGGGGTAATGGTCGCTGTCGGATGGCTCGGAGGCCGGCGCGGGGGTCGGCAGCGGCAGCAGTAGGGGCAAAGAGCTGCAGTGGCTGACGGTGATTCCCAGCGATTTCAATTGAGCGAAAATTTCGTTCAGCCAGGGGCGCTCGACATAGGCGACCGCCACCTTGCCGTCGCGCATTGGGCCTAGGGCGAAATGAAATTGGTCGATATCGCCAATAACGCTCTCTTCCAATTGGAAGGGCAACAGCCGACGCAGGTGCTTTTTCTCGGCCTCGGAGTACTCCAGTTCCCGAGTAATGACCTTGGCGCCCGGCAGCAGCAACCAGACGTCGTGCTCGCCCTCGCCCAGAAGCGCAGCCAGATCCTCCAGACTTCCGCTTCCGGCGCTGTCCAACAATGGCTTTTGATCGGCGCCCAGCAAGCACCAGCGGAACTGATCGGTGCCGGAAACATAGAGCAGAAGTTGATTGGCCATAAATTTTTCGCTTGTTGTGTCTTTTTAGGACGCTGCGGATTGCGCGCGCAGGCCCCGGTCAGTAACTGTCGTGTCGCCGAAACATATCAAAGGTATTGTCGCTCGGGTCGCGTTCCAGAATGGTCTGCATAATGCGTCTTTGTTGTACCAACTGCACCTGTAGCGTCACCCGGAAAAAATCGGTTTTTACCGCCAGGCCACTGGCGTCGGGGGCGGAACCACCGATACTCTGCCAAGCCGAACTGCCGGTAAAGTCGTTCACCTGTTCGTAATAACCTTTTGAGTCCCAGGCCTGGCGCAGCAGCTCCACATCCATTTCCGACAAGGGCTGCAGTCGCTGCGGGTCCGCTATAGTGGCCAGCAGCTTGTCCGGCACAGTATTGATATTCAAATTTCCGCGCCCTTCCGGCAAGACTACCAGATAGTTCTCCAGCAGGTTCATCAGTTCGGGGGTCATATGGCGCACCAGACGCAACTCCTCCAAACTTTCAAAGCTGTTATTGGCCGGCAGATAGGCCGGATCCAGAGACTGATAGTAATTGGCCTCGGCACCGTTAAAACCGGTTTGGTCGTTGTCGGCATCGCGCCAATCGATCACCGCTTCGAGAATCGCTATGGCCTCATCCTCGTTCAGTGGCACCTCGTCCGGGAAAGCCTGTAACAACCGAATGAAGCGCCGCTGGTTGGTGTTGAACCTATCCCAATCGTTGTAGCCCTTGTTGGCGGTAAACCCATTGCCCAGGTTATTAATGTTCAGTCGGGCGTTTAAATCTTCGGCCGAGGCCAGAATATCGGCGCCGTCGATTTGAAACGGCAGCTCCTGCTCCCAACCTTCGCCCAGATAATCCACCTCGGGATCGTCCTGGCTCAACAAAAAGGCCGCGACATTTTCGGCGCTCAGCAACAGCGAGCGCGCCTGGGCGCCGTGCCAGCGACTTTCCGCGCGCGCCATACCCAGCTGAAAATCACCGGTAAATTTTACCGCCAGACCGGCCACGACACTGACGATCAGCAGTGCCATAATCAGCACCGCGCCGCCTTGGGGCGCGACCTTACGGCTTGGGTCTGACAATTTCAAACAGGCGCTCACTGACACCCATTCCTTCTACGGTTATGCGAATCTGCACCGCCACCGGCAAATCCGGCCCGGCACTGGTTTGCAGATTGGGATCCGGCCATACCGGAGCCCATTCGCGGGTATAGTCATCGCCCTCAAGGGCGCTGCGGCCCAGACGCTGGATCATGGGCTCGGACAAAAAACGCAACTGCACGTCTTCAATGCCCTCGAGCAGTTTTTGCTGCAGGGCCTGATCGTCAAACTCGTATTCATCGAAGGGGAAGTTGTGCAGCGGCCGGTAGTCGCGCCACAAGACTCCCTCTTCGATCCGGTAACTGACTTGCTGCAGATCGCTGCGCGGCAAGTCCATAGGGTTAAACCAATTGTGCCGGCTGAACAGCATCAAGCGCTGACGATCCTGGCTGCTGCCCTGCAAACTTTGAGCGCCAAAGACTATGCGCGGATCGGGCCCCTGTTCGGGGGGCAGCAAGTGGCGCATATCGGAATCGATGATCTGCCAAACCCGATCCAGCTCATTGACCTGCTGCATAATCTCACGGCCGCGCTCGGCGCCGTTGCTGGCCGACACCAGGCCTTGATAGGACATGGCGGCTATAACGGCACTTACTGCCAGCACCACCAGAATCTCGATCAAGGTAAAACCGGCGCTGCGCGCTTTGCTTTCGCTCGCGAATCTAAGGCTCATAAATAAACCCGCTCAGGCTCGCAACCACTTCTTCGCGCTCGGAGGCGCGCGCCACAGAGACCACTACCCGGGGCAAGTTGGGCGTGCCGCTGTCCTCCATGTCGATGCGCCAAAACCAGGCTTCACCCGCCAAATCCACCTCGCCATTGGAGCTTTGCGGCGGAGTAAAACCCGGAATCAAACTGTCTTGCAGGCGCAGCCGAGTCAGCTGGTTTTCGGCCACCCAGAAGGCCTTGGTTTTCTCCCGAATCATGGCGGTGCCATCGAGCTGGTTCATAACCAGGGTCAACAAAGCGGGCAAAGCCAGAGCGACCACAACCAGGGCCACCATCACTTCGATCAGGGTAAAACCCCTAGCGCTTGTTTTGCGATTTATTGCCATTGCGCCTGCTCTTCGGCCTCTTCGCGGTTGAGCCAGAGGATGCGGCCCATCAGGTCCACCTGCACCCGCTGAATCGCGTCTTCCTCCCGATTCATATTCTGTGGCGCCAGCGCCAGTTCAAAAGGCGTAGCCTCGCCGCTGGGGTAGAAAATCAATACCGGTTTTTGGGGCGACTCGCTCGGATCGTATTCCCAGGGTTCCCCTTCCACCAAAATCTCGATTTGAATGCCCGCTGGCAGGCATTGGCGCTCCATATGATCGGTCACCGGTTGCCAGCTTTGATCAAGCAGCCGGCGCCACTCGTAACACCAACGCAAATCCAGACTGCCCTGGCGCTGTTCCGGCGCGACAAACAGGGCAACCAGGTTGCGATTGAGCACTGCCTGTTCGGAGACGAAGCGGGCCCTTAACATGAACTGCTCGGTTTCCTCTTCCAATTCCGAGGAGCCGCCACCGCGCATCGACAAAGTGGCCATACTGAAGATCATGCCAATGATCAGCAGTACCACCACAATTTCAACGAGAGAAAAGCCCTTCTGGCTGGAGCGGGACCTGGAATTAATCTTGTTGAACCTCCTCGTCCCAGACGCTGATGTCGGCGTTCTGGTCTTCGCCGCCGGAAACGCCGTCAGCACCCAGGGTATAGATGTTGTAATCGTGACTTTCGCCCGGGCTCAAATACAAATAGGGGTTGCCCCAGGGGTCTCTGGGCAATTGCTCTAGGTAGCCGCTCTCGTCCCAATTGCGCGGTTGGGGCGCCATGGTGGGGCGCTCTACCAAGGCCTGCAGGCCCTGCTCGCTGGTTGGGTAAGCGTAATTGTCGATGCGATACATTTTGAGGCCGGTCTGAATCGACTTGAAATCGCTTTTAACTTTTTGAATCCGTGCCTCATCGGCGCGGTTCAACACCTGGGGGGCGACAATACTGGCCAACAGACCAATGATGATCACCACCACCATGATTTCGATCAAACTGAAACCGCTCTGGCGGCCTCGATTAACGCTTTGCTTCATGGGTAACTCCATTATCGCGCTATAGTCAGCGGGGCTTCTGTGTTTAAAAACTCTGCTCAAGAGCCAGTGTCATTGCTAGGTATTTGACCCAATTAATGACACTCAATTCAATTGATTAGGCGGCTTAAGCAATTTCTTTTGTTTAACTTGCTAGCTACATCAAGTTATTCATTTCAAAAATTGGTTGCAGTATCGCCATCACAATCAGACAGACGGCAGTACCCATAAAAATCACCGTGAAGGGCTCCAACAGCCCCATGGCCATGCCCAGGATCATCTCCAGTTCCCGCTCCTGATCCTGGGCGGCGTTATCCAACTGCTGGGGCAAAGTGCCGTTGGTTTCGCCGCTCGCCACCAGCTGCACCAGCAAGGGCGGAAAGCAACCGACATTCTCGAGGGCCCGATGCAGACTGCTGCCCTCTTGCACCGACTCGGCCACCTGCTCGCAAGCCTCCTGCATGATTTTGTTGGTCATCACCTGACCGGCAATGTGCAGGGCCTGTAGCAATGGCACACCGCTGGAAACCAGCAGGCTCAAAGTGGCGGCAAAACGGGCACTGTTGATCTGCAAAATCAGATTGCCCATGACCGGCATTTTCATCTTGATCTGGTGCCAGCGGCGCAGTCGCCGCTCATCGCGCAATAGGCGCCTGAAGCCAAAAATCAGTGCAATAAAGATTACCAGACAGTGAATGCCGTAATTGACCACAAAATCACTACTGGTAATCAACGCCTGGGTCAAAAAGGGTAGCGAGCGCTCACTTTGCTGGAAGATGCCCACCAGCTTGGGTACCACGAACGCCATCAAAATGACGATCACACCAATACTGATACCAAGCAATACCAGCGGGTAGATCATTGCCATTTTCAGGCGCTGCTGGATCTGCTGGCTGCTCTGGGTATAATCCGCCAAACGTTCGAGCACCGGCGCCAGGTAACCGGAGCTTTCGCCGGCGCGCACCATGGCGCGAAACATATTGTCGAAAGCGCCGGGCACCTCGCCCAAAGCCTGGGCCAGACTAAAGCCTTCCAATACTTTGGTACGCACCAGCAGCAGT
>CAZKCY010000165.1:5615-5968 GCA_964551155.1 uncultured Marinimicrobium sp.
GACGCCAGTTGACGGGTAATCAGGCTTAAATCGCGCGCGTTCAGGCGCATGCGACGCTGGCCGAAAACGCCGCGCAAGCCGGTTTCGGCCGGCGCGCTGCTGCCTCTTTGGGCGCCGGTGGCGCTATTGACTTCGAGCGGCTTGAGCTTTTTGGCGCGCAGCTGACCCCGGACCTGGCGTTCGGAATCGCCCTCCAAAATACCTTTGACGGTTTTGCCGGCTTCGTTCAGGGCCCGGTAGCTGTAAGCACCCATGATTTACGCTCTCACTTATTCAGCAGCCGGTTAGCTGGCGGTGGTTACCCGCAGCACTTCTTCCAGGCTGGTAATGCCGTCGAGCACGCACTGGCGGCC
>CAZKCY010000166.1:0-5965 GCA_964551155.1 uncultured Marinimicrobium sp.
CCCATTTTTTTGAGCATATGAGCTTCCCCCTCCAGCCAGGCCAGGCGCTTAGAATCATCAACCCGATTCTGCTCCAAGGTCTTTTCCATACCCGGAATGGCCGTTAGCGAGGCCAGGTCCCGGGCGTATTCCAGATCGAGCTTCTGCTCATTAACCAGCATTGCCTGTAGTACGCCCTCGTCGTTGAGTAATTTGCCGAACATAATACGGGCCTTGGTCAGGGTTTCGCCCAGATCGCCCTTGGCTCGGGGCTCCCCGCCATACTTTCGAATGAGTTTCGACAGCGACTCAATACCTTTGCCGTGGCTTTCCTTAAATTCCCGAAAAACTTTCTGATAAGCCCGATTGTCTAGGCGCGGAATGGCAATCTCATAGGCCGCAATCAAATCGTAGTGCAGTTGCACCAGGTCATTAAGATCGTCAATCAGCATCTGAGCGTTTACCGACTCGTTGGATTCGTGCATACCTCTGCTCTCCTGGATACCCCTTGGGCGGAACGATGGCACAGAACTTTTTTTGGGCTGTATTGAACCATCCACCTAAAAATAGACGTAAATCAACCATATAGCCAAGTTAAGCCGCCTTCATACTGGGAGTTGAGGCCTGTAGGAAAGTTCCTAATGGGGTCTATTTATGCATCCGGAACAAGATCAACCAAAGCTCCGCGGCCCCGAGAAAGCACCGAGCCACCCTATGCTAGACTTTAATTTTTTAAGCGCCGGAGTGTTTACATGCGATCAACGACGCCGATAGGCCCTATTTTCTTGCTATCGACACTGCTTTTGGGGTCTGCTGCCAGCCTGGCCCAGGAAAACATAACCCGTGTAAACGTTCTGGAGGTTTCAGCCAGCCCCCTGCAACAACAGATACCGATTACCGGCTCGGTCTCATCCCCCAGGACCTCAGCGATTTCGAGTGAGGTTTCCGGCCTAGTCAGTCGTTTACTGGTGGACACCGGCGATAAAGTGCAGCAGGGCGACCTATTACTCGAACTGGAGCCGGAACTGAGCGAAATCGCGCGCGCCCGAGCAGAAGCCGAGTTGGCCCAGGCTCGTGAAACTCTGGCCGACAGCGAACGTCAGTTTCAGGAGGCCGAGGAGCTGGCCGCCAACAACAATATAGCCGCCAGTGAGGTGCGCGCTCGCCAAGCTCAGATGGCAATAGACTCCGCGGCGGTTCAAGTTGCCGAAACTGAGCTCAGACAGCAGCAAGCACTGTTGCGCCGCCACCAAATCAAAGCGCCTTTCGCGGGTACTCTCAGCCAAAGATTGGCCGATCCGGGCGAGTGGATTGCGCCGGGCACCGCCGTCCTGGAGTTGATCGATACCGAAAACCTGCGCATCGACTTCCAGGTTCCACAAGGTTTCTATGACAAGATTGACCCACAAACACTTCTCTCGTTAACCGTCGATGCCTACCCAGAGCGAGAGTTCAAAGCCCGCGTGCATCGCAAGGTACCCCTAAGCCAGCCCGGCAGCCGGACCTTTCTGTTGCGCACCTTACTTGAAAGCCAAGCCCCGGAGTTGATTCCCGGAATGTCGGTATCGGGCCAGCTGGTGTTGGATTTGCAGCGCGAGGGCCTGGTGGTACCGCGCGATACGGTACGTCGCTACCCGGACGGACGGACCAGCGTTTGGGTTTTGACCGAGCGTGACGGAGACCAAGCCCAGGTAACCGAAAGCCAGGTGGAAACCGGCTTGATTTTCGGCGACCAGATTGAAATACGCTCGGGCTTGAAGCCAGGTCAGCAGCTGGTTACTCGTGGCAACGAGGCGCTGCAGGAAGGTCAAAAAGTTCTTATAGAATAAACCCCTGCTTTTGGCCGCTGATAACGAAAAGACTGTAAGGGCCGAGCCGTTTCCGTCATCAACACTTTGAGCGACGGCGGGGCCGAGAATTCTCAAGGAAGCCAAACACTATGTTTGACAATATTGTTCGCCACGGCATTCTAGTCACGGTCAGAGTACTGATCCTATGCGTTTTGGGCGTACTCGCAGCGCTGCGCATACCGGTGCAAATGATCCCCAATTTAGAGGTGCGCACGGTTACCGTCCAAACCAGCTGGCCAGGCGCAACCCCGCAAGATATCGAGAAAGAAATTCTAATCGAACAAGAAGAATACCTACGCAACATTCCCTACCTGACCGAACTTAAATCCACCGCCAATACCGGTTCCGCCGAAATCGAAATGGAATTTCCATTTGGCACCGACATTACCGAGACGTTAATCAGGGTCAACAATGCCCTAACCCAGGTTCCCAACTACCCACTCAACGTTGACGAACCGCGAGTTTACGCTACCTCTTTCTCCGACAATGCTTTCATGTACTTCAGGGTCTCGCCATTAGAAGGCAACCCCAAGCAGCTCGACATGGACATGATGCGCGATTTCATTGAAGACAATGTGCGCACGCGCATGTCCCGCGTTCCCGGAGTGTCTCAAATTGGAGTCGGTGGTGGCGCCGAGCGGCAGGTTCAAATACGACTGAATCCAGACCGACTGGCGGAACGAAACCTGACACCCACCGACATTCGCACCGCCATCACCGAGCGCAACCGCGACATTTCCGCCGGTGACATTGAAGGCGGCAAGCATCGCTATTTATTGCGCACCATGGGTCGCTTTGAAGACCTGCAGGAGCTGCGCGAACTTATCCTTGTGCGCGACGGCGACAGCCTGGTGCGCTTGGACGATGTCGCTTCGGTAGAGCTGGATCACTTTGAGATTCGCTCCGAATCTTACGTTAACGAACAGCCGGTAATCAGTCTGTCGGTGCGTCGAGAAACCGGCTCCAATGTTATCGACATCAAATACGCCATGATGGAGGAAGTTGAGCGAATCAACGCAGAAGTGCTCGAGCCCGCCGGCATGATTCTCGAGCTCACCGCGGACGATGTGGTTTACGTTGAGGAGTCGGTATTTAATGTTTGGAAAAACCTGCTACTGGGCGCCCTGCTCGCCACTGGCGTCATGTACCTGTTTTTGCGCTCAGTCAAGGTCACCGCTTTGGGAGTGGTCGGTATTCCCATCTGTGCCATAGCGGCGTTTCTTGGCTTGCTGCTTACCGGACGTACCATCAATGTTATCTCGCTCGCCGGGGTTGCGTTCGCGATCGGAATGACCTTGGACAATAGCATTGTGGTGCTCGAGAGCATCGAGTTGGAACGCCGAAAAGGCCTAAATAGAATTAAGGCGGCTGTAGTGGGCGTACAGAAAGTTTGGCCTGCCGTGCTCGCTTCGAGCTTGACCACAATCATGGTGTTTTTGCCGATCTTGTTCATCGAAGAAGAAGCCGGGCAGCTCTACTCCGACGTCGCCATAGCCATTTCGGCATCAATTTTTACCTCCATGTTGGTGGCCATCACGCTGGTACCCACAGCCAGCGCCCGGATGAAATTCGACCAACAAAAACAAGACGACAATTCCTCTTCGCACCGCAAGACCATCGCCTATAAACTGCAGTGGTTGATCGCAACCCAAAAACGGCGCTTGAGCTGTATTGGCATTACCTTAGTTACAACTGCAGCAATCGCAATATTTCTAACTCCCCCGGCGGAATATTTGCCCGAGGGCGAGGAAGCCAAAACCTTTGCCTCAATGAATGCCCCACCCGGCTATAACCTGGACACTATGCACGAGATCGGCATGGACGTTCAGGACTACTTTATGCAGTTCGTCAATGATGACCCAAGCCGGTTTGAAGAAGGTGAAGCCGAAGTTCCGGCCATGCAGTACGTAAACCTCAACATTACGCCTCAGGGTTTGCGCATCATTTCCGAGACCGTGGATCCCGGTCAGATCGAAGCCTTGATGGACGCCCTGGGAGAAAAATTTCGAAGTTATCCGGGCATGCGCGCCTTCGTAACCCGCGGTTCGATCATTACCAGTAATGAGGGCGGCACGCGCAGCGTCAACCTGGAAATTTCCGGCCCCGACCTGGCGGAGATCTATGCCCTGGCACGTTTGGCTTATCAGCGCGCCGAAGAGGTCCTGGGCGACCCGCGCATTCAGTCCAATCCTTCCAGCCTCACTCTGGCTCAGCCCCTGCTTCAGGTAAGACCCAACTGGGAGCGCGCCGCCGAGGTAGGCATGAGTGCCGAGGATTTGGGCTTTTCGGTGGCGGCACTTACCGACGGCGCCTTCGTCAGTGAATTTTTTCTCGCCGACGACAAGATCGATATGTTTTTGTTCAATGAGGGCGGCCCCGGCGCTTCAGTTTCAGACCTCGAAGGGCTTCTGATGCAAACTCCGGAAGGTGAGGTGCTGCCGCTCTCCGAATTGGCCCAAGTTATTGAAACCGTCGATACCGCTACCGTCAGACGCATCGATGGTCAGCGCACCGTGACCTTGAACATTATTCCTCCCCGCTCTATTGCTTTGGAAACCGGCGTGCAGATGGTACGTGAGGATGTCGTAGGTTATTTGCGCGATCGAGGCGAGATTCCGGCCGGCATAAATGTCGAAATTGCCGGCGCCGCTGATCAACTGGATGCGACCCGTGCAGCCTTGGGAAACAATTACATTGTGGCCTTGGCAATCGTCTATCTGTTGATGGTGGCAATCTTCAGTCACTGGGGTTACCCCTTGTTGATCATGACCACCATCCCATTGGGCATTGCCGGTGGCCTCGGAGGCCTGGCGCTGCTTAACCTGGTCGGAAACATCTCCGAGAGCTTAGGCCTGGGCGGCTTCCATCAGCCCTTCGACATGATCTCTATGATGGGTTTTTTGATTTTGATGGGCACGGTAGTCAACAACCCGATTTTGATTGTGCACCGAGCGATCGGCAATGTGAACGAAGAGCAGATGAGCCCGGTCGAGGCGGTGGGAGAAGCAGTGGAATCGCGCTTGCGGCCCATTACCATCTCGGCCATCACCACTATCTTTGGCCTGGCCCCTCTGGTATTTTTACCCGGTGCCGGCAGCGAGCTCTACCGGGGGCTGGGCATTGTGGTCATGGGCGGTATCATTGGCGCCATGGTGGTAACTCTCACCATGCTGCCTTCGCTGACGGTATTGGTTCTGCAGTGGAGTCAGCGCTATCGCCGCTCAAAAGCGGCCTAACCCGCGGGCACCGCGCGGCTAATTACCTTCAAATCACAAAAAGAGAGATAAATGCTACCGCTTAGATTTATAGATCGCGCCAAATTTTTTGTTGAGCGGCAATTTGTCAGAGGCGCCAGTTTTCAGCTGCTGGTAGTGGCGGCACTGATAGGTTTGATTTCTCTGGTGGGCGGTCTGTTAGTTTACCCTTTTGATGCCAATGACCTGGATTTTGGCGACGCTGTCTGGTGGGCGTTTCTGCGTTTGACCGATCCTGGCTATCTCGGCGATGACGTCGGCACCTGGCGGCGTATTGTTTCCACCATTTTAACCGTCAGCGGCTATGTGGTGTTTCTCGGCGCCCTGGTCGCGATTATGACCCGTTGGTTGATAGCGCGCATGAACCAGCTTGAAAAAGGGCTCACCCCGGTGGCCTATAAAAATCATGTGGTCATACTGGGTTGGAACAACCGCACCTTGCCGCTGTTGCGAGAACTGCTCGGCTCCACCAAACGCATGCGCCGCTTTCTGCTTGGGAGCACCAGAAATCGCCTCAACCTGGTGGTTCTGGCGGAAGAAATGTCCGCGGTTCAAGCTCAGGCACTGCGCGATGAGCCGGGCATAGGACCATCCAGGGCCAAGAATATCGTATTGCGCTCAGGTAGCCCTTTAGAAACCGACGCCCTGCAACGCTCGGCCTGCCTCAATGCCGCTGTGGTTATAGTTCCCAGCAGTAGCCAGGAGTACAACAGCCTGGTCAGTTCGGATGTGGAGACCATCAAAGCGCTGTTGTCGCTGGACGCCCAAGCCCGCAAAGTAGGTACAGCGCCGCCCTTTGTGGTGGCCGAAATTCAGGACCTGCGCAAACTGCCCATCATTCAACGCGCCTACTCCGGGCCCCTGCAGGTGGTCGCGGGCGAT
>CAZKCY010000167.1:0-1685 GCA_964551155.1 uncultured Marinimicrobium sp.
TGACCACCACCATGTCGATGGTGTCGATACCGTGCTCGCCCATGATCGCATCGTCCTGGCCACGCCGGCCGAGAATGCCGCCGTGCACTTTCGGGTGCAGGGTTTTGACTCTACCTTCCATCATTTCCGGGAAGCCGGTGTAGTCTGACACTTCAATGGCCGGTACGCCGTTTTCAGACAGTAGGCGAAAAGTGCCGCCGGTGGAGAGAATTTCCACACCGCGCTGATGCAGCTGCTGGGCGAATTCGACTATGCCGGTTTTATCGGACACGCTGATCAGCGCGCGATGGACGGGGGCGAACGGGTTGATGCTGGACATGGTGAGTAAATTTCCCTACTGACTGTGTGTAAAAGAAAGACTTGGCGGCTGGGCCCTGAATGCAAAAAGGGGTGGTTGTTATCCACCCCTTTGCAGGGCTCTATGAGTTAGGGTGCCGAGGCGGCGGCCAACTCAGAGCAGGCCGTACTGCTTCAGTTTCTTGCGCAAGGTACCGCGATTCAAACCCAGCACCTGGGCCGCTCGGGTTTGATTGTGACGGGTGTACTTCAAAACGATTTCCAGCATGGGGGCTTCGACTTCCGCCATCACCATGTTGTAGACGTCGTTTACCGGCTGCCCGTCCAGGTTTTGAAAGTAGTTCTCCATAGCCTGTTCGACGCAGGCCCGGAGCGATTGACTCTGTGCCGATTGAGCAAAATCGGGCTTGGTGATTCCCGTTTCCGGGGCCTGCTCTGGCATTAGAATTTCCGCTGTGTTCATGCCGCTTTATCCTCTTGTTCTATCAACTGCTGGAAAAAATTCCAGACGCTGGCGTGTTGTTCTTCAGCGCGTTCGATACGGTTGAGCTGTCGACGGAAAACCTCGCCTGCGGGAAGGCTGTGCAAATACCAGCCCAAATGCTTGCGAGCGATTCGAGGCCCCATAACCTCGCCATAAAAACCGTAAAGTTCGCGCAAATGACTACTGAGAAGCTCTCTGACTTCAAGCAGAGAGGGGCTCGGGAACTGCTCACCGGTGCGCAAAAAGTGATCAATTTCCCGAAAAATCCAGGGTCGCCCCTGAGCTGCGCGGCCGATCATGACCGCTTGGGCACCGGTTTGCTCGAGTACCCGCCGGGCTTTGCCGGGCGAGTCGATGTCACCGTTGGCAAATACCGGAATTTTCACCGACTTAACAACTTCGGCAATGGTTTCGTATTCCACCGGACCCTGAAAACGACAGGCCCGGCTGCGTCCGTGAACCGCTAGTGCCGCTATTCCCGAGTCCTCGGCAATACGCGCTACCTGCAGGGCGTTGCGTTGTTCCAAATCCCAGCCGGTGCGTATTTTCAGGGTGACTGGAACATCCACGGCGTTAACCACCGCCGCCAGAATGTCGGCCACCAGCTTTTCGTCTCGCAACAGTGCCGAACCAGCCGCCTTGTTGCAGACTTTCTTGGCCGGGCAGCCCATGTTGATATCAATGATCTGGGCGCCGTTGGCGGCGTTCATGCGCGCCGCCTCGGCCATCATGTCCGGATCGCCGCCGGCGATCTGCACGGCTATGGGCTCGGCTTCGCCACTGTGATCCAGCCGCAAGCGGCTTTTTCGACTCTGCCAAAGACCGGTGTCCGAGGTCACCATCTCCGAGACCACTAGGCCCGCGCCGAGCCGGCGGCACAGCTTCCGGAACGGCCGGTCGGTAA
>CAZKCY010000167.1:1695-4959 GCA_964551155.1 uncultured Marinimicrobium sp.
GATCTGGTAAGGACCTATTTGAAACACAAGCTTGCTATCCGTTATCGAGAGGCGCCGGGCCTTGAGCTGAATGAATCCGCACTTTGGCAGCCTGGCGCTGATAGCGCTAACTGCGATACGCCCCCCAGCCTCGGCGTCCCTGGAAAAGGGTGGCTATGATACTCGTTTGGATGGCACTTGGGAACGCAAAAATCGAGTCTGGCTGATGGTTTTTTAACCAGTGCTGATCGGGGATCCAGTAGTGTTAGGAGCCCCGGTTCTGTTGGTCCCGGACGAGCCTGCTATTTGGGAATATAAGCCCGGTAACCGGTCGCTTGAGGACCGGGATCCACCAGCTCCAGAGTCAGATGCACTGGCTGATTGCGGGGCATGCTCTGGTAGCCCGCCAGCTCACCCGAGAGGTATTCCTCGGGTTTGAATTGCCGCCTGGCAACCACCTCGCCGCCAGGGTTGTCGAATTCAATCACCAGGGGCGGAAACGGCTGTTCGAAAGGGGCGTTATTGAGCAATATTACGTCCACCATCAGCGCATCGTCCACCTCCGGATGTTCGCGTACCACCACATTGGTGGCGCGAATTTGGCTTGGATCCTCGAGTTTGGGCAGCTCACAGCCCAAAGCGGGGCAGATGCTCGCGTAGAAGCTGCGATAGGGCTCGATGCGGCTCAGCCGATCAAATTGCAGCCAGGCTAGCTGAGCCACCAGCACTATCGTCGCCAACAGAGCCAAGCCGGCCCAGATCAGCTTGCGGCGCTGATTGAGCGCCTGGGTCCAGTTCATTTCCACCGGTTCCGGGTCTATGCCCATCAGCAGCGCGTTGCGCTCACTGTTGTAAGCGCTCATAGAAGACTGGGCGTAATGCCGCTCGGACGTCGAATCGGACTCGGCCAAATGAAAACGCAAGTGAGGGTCGGATTGGCCGCCATTCTCCGGCGATGCGGAAGCGGCACCGTTTTCTTCGACCAAAGAAAACACTGAGGGCCGCTCTCGGCGGGAGGATTGAGCGTCCTCGAAGGCCCGCTTGGCTTCGAGTTCGTCTTCATCCAGCTCGAATTCGTCTATAGTCTCACGCTCGGACTCGGCTTGGCTGCCGCTCTGTTGTTCGTCCTCTTCCTCAAGCAGGCTCATGGCCCAAGATTCGTCGGCGGCGTCTTCCGGATGCTCGTGCTCTTCTTTGATTTCGCGCTCAAACAGAGAGCTGGCGTGAGGCTTGGCGCCTTCTATATCGAGCAGCTCATCTTCCGAATCCTCGGAGCTTTGGTCCATGTGGTCGCTGATTAAAAAATCGTCGTCATCGGGAAGGCTAGATTCTTCGTCGATGAGCGATTGGTCGAAGCTCAGTTTCCGTTCATCAGTCTCGGAAGTCAGCGGGGCTTTTGGTGCTTCTGCCGCGATGGGTGTTGGCGCCGGTGCGGCGCTCGGCTTGGATGCGGATTCAGCGCTGGGCTTGCGCACCAGGGAGGAAGCCGGTGGCGGCTGCTGGGCGCCGCCGAGCAGGTGGTCCTGGGCGCGAAATATATGCAGACAAGCGCCGCAGCGCACGGCACCGCGAGCGGTCTGCAATTGAGCCGCAGTAATCCGGAAGGATGTTTTGCACTGAGGGCAGCGCGTTACCATGTTGGCCATAGGCAGCCGAGGTTCCTCGTTGAGGGAGACGCTAACTCTGAGTCGGGTCCAGCTCTGTTATCGTTTAGTGCCGGTCAGGCGCACCCATTCTTCCTGCTGAGCTATGGGGTCGAAATCGAACCAGGGTTGGTAAGCATCCATAACCGCCTGGGCCTGATTGGCAAGAATACCCGAAAGACAGATCTTACCACCAGTTCGAGTCAGATCGCTCAACTGCTGCGCAAGTTCTGCCAAGGGGCCGGCCAGAATATTGGCGAGCATGATATCGACTTGTCCCTCGGGGCAGTCGCGCGGCAGGTAGACCGGCATAGCGTTCTCGGGTAGCTGGTTGCGGCGCGCGTTTTCAGCCGTCGCCAGAAGCGCCTGGGGATCTATATCGACTCCTACCACATGTTCTGCGCCCAGCAGCAAGGCGGCTATGCCGAGTATCCCCGAACCACAGCCATAATCCACCAACTTTGTGCCTTTAAGCGGCTGCTGATCGAGCCACTGCAGGCACAAAAAAGTGGTTGGGTGAGTGCCGGTACCGAAGGCCAGGCCGGGGTCGAGCATCAAATTGACCTTGTCCGGTTCCGGCGGCTGCTGCCAGCTGGGGCAGACCCAAAGCCGTTCGCCGCACTGGATGGCGTGGTAATTCTGCATCCACTCCCGCTCCCAGTCTTTGTCTTCCAGCTGCTCCCAGCGGTGTGCCGGCACCGGCTGCTCCTGGTTGTGTGCCAATTGCTCGATGACTGCCTGGGTGTTTATCTCAGCGTCGAACAGCCCGGTAACTCTAACTTCATCCCAGAGCGGGGTTTCGCCCAGCGCCGGCTCCAGTATCGGCTGGTCGGCGTTGTCTTCTAGGGTGACCGACACCGCCCCCAGGGTGAGCAGAGCGTCTTCCAGTTGTTCGGCGCTGTCGCGGGTAGTATGGAGCTTGAGTTGCAGCCAGGGCATGAAAATAGAATCTTGTCGAAGTGAAAAAACCGCGAGAGCGCCATGGCGACTCTCGCTTGGGGGCGATGCGCGTAGCGCAAGGCAGGAGTCGAACCCCTGCCTTGCGCCGTCCGGTTTAGCTGGACAGCTTCTTTTCCAGATAATGGATGTTGACGCCGCCTTTCATGAACTCGGTATCGCGCACCAGCCACTGCTGGAGTGGAATATTGGTGCGGATACCGTCAATGACGGTTTCGTCCAGCGCATGGCGCATGCGATTCAAGGCGATTTCGCGGGTTTCCCCGTGGGTGATGATTTTGCCGATCATCGAATCGTAATTGGGCGGTACCGAGTAGCCGCTGTACAAATGCGAATCGACCCGCACACCAAAACCGCCGGGGGCGTGAAAGTTTTTCACCAGGCCCGGGCAGGGCATAAAGGTTTTGGGGTCCTCGGCATTGATCCGGCACTCGAAGGAGTGACCGCGAATCACTATGTCGTCCTGGGTGTAGGAGAGTTTTTCGCCCGCACAGACTCGGATCTGTTCCCGGATCAGATCGACCCCAGTCACCATTTCCGACACCGGGTGTTCTACCTGAATCCGAGTGTTCATCTCGATAAAGTAGAAGTTGCCGTCTTCGTACAGAAACTCGAAAGTACCCGCACCGCGATAGCCGATTTTAATGCAGGCGTTGACGCAGGCTTCGGCGGTGGACTGACGAAC
>CAZKCY010000167.1:4969-5949 GCA_964551155.1 uncultured Marinimicrobium sp.
GTCTTCCGGGATGCCGGGCGCCGGCGCTTCTTCCAATACCTTCTGGTGACGGCGCTGCAGTGAGCAGTCCCGATCTCCCAGGTGAATGGCGTTGCCCTGTCCGTCGGACATGACCTGAATTTCCACATGGCGCGGGTTCTGGAGAAACTTCTCCATATAGACCGTATCATCGCCGAAGGCGGCTTTGGCTTCGCCCTGAGTGATGTGGATCGAGTTCATCAGCGAGGCTTCGGTGTGCACTACCCGCATGCCGCGCCCGCCGCCGCCGGCGGCGGCTTTGATGATCACCGGATAACCTACCCGGCGGCCGATCTCGAGGCAGGCATCGCGATCGTCAGTGGGCAGAGGGCCGTCGGAGCCGGGCACTGTAGGTACGCCGGCGCGTTTCATGGCCTTAATGGCGGAGACTTTGTCGCCCATCAGGCGAATCACATCGGGGTCTGGGCCGATAAATACAAAGCCGCTTTTCTGAACCTGCTCGGCAAAGTCGGCGTTTTCCGCCATAAAACCGTAGCCGGGGTGCACCGCCATTGAGTCGGTGACCTCCATGGCGCTGATAATAGCGGGAATATTCAGGTAACTTTGGTTGGACGGGTTGGGGCCGATGCACACCGCCTCGTCCGCCAGGCGCACGTGTTTCAAGTCCCGGTCCACCTTGGAGTGGACCGCTACGGTTTTGATGCCCATTTCCTTGCAGGCGCGCAGAATGCGCAGGGCAATTTCGCCGCGGTTGGCGATCAGTATCTTCTCAAACATAACCAACTCCTCGGATAGGTCTTAAACGATCGTTACCAGGGGTTGGTCAAACTCCACCGGCTCACCGTCTTCCACCAGAATGGCTTCGATGACGCCAGCCTTGTCGGCCTCGATTTGGTTCATCATCTTCATGGCTTCGATGATGCAGATCACATCGCCAACTTTGACGTGCTTGCCCACTTCGACAAAAGCCGGAGAGCCGGGGCTGGGCGAGCGGTAGTAGG
>CAZKCY010000168.1:0-3051 GCA_964551155.1 uncultured Marinimicrobium sp.
GAATCGGGCCCGCTTTTTAGGTTTTGCGGTGGGCGGTGCCCACCCTACATGGGTCGGTCGCCCACCGTTACAGGATGAAAACCGCTACCCGTAGGGTGGGCACGGCCCACCATCCGCATTTTCTAAACGGTTTTAAACGTTGTACGTCGAGGAGGCGGTATCCCCGCCGCGGCCGGTCCAGTTGGTGTGGAAGAACTCACCGCGGGGCTTGTCGACGCGCTCGTAGGTGTGGGCGCCGAAGTAGTCCCGCTGGGCCTGGAGCAGGTTGGCGGGGAGCTTGGCGGTGCGGTAGCCATCGAAGTAGCTCAGCGCGGCGGTAATGGCCGGAGCTGGGATACCGCTGGTGATGGCGGTGGCCGCCAGACGGCGCCAGCCGTTTTGGCACTCGTGCACTTTTCCTTTGAAGTAATCGTCCAGCAGCAGGTTGTCCAGCTCGGGATTAGCGTCGTAGGCCTGCTTGATGTTGTCCAGGAAGGCCGAGCGAATGATACAGCCGCCGCGCCACATCAGGGCGATGCCGCCGTAGTTCAGGTGCCAGCCGAATTCGCGCGCGGCTTCGCGCATCAGGGTGTAGCCCTGGGCGTAGGAAACCATCTTGGAGGCCAACAGAGCCTGGCGCAGATCTTCCAAAAACGCCTTGCGATCGCCTTCGAATTTAACGTTGGGGCCGCTCAGAATTTCTGAGGCTGCTACCCGCTCGTCTTTCTGGGCCGACAGGCAGCGAGCAAATACCGCTTCGCCGATCAGGGTCAGGGGGATGCCCATGTCCAAAGCGATAACACCGGTCCACTTGCCGGTGCCTTTCTGGCCGGCCTTGTCCAGAATCTTGTCCACCAGCGGCTCGCCGTCTTCTTTATAGGCCAGAATGTCGCGGGTAATTTCGATCAGGTAGCTATCCAGCTCGCCCTTGTTCCACTCGGCGAACACTTCCGACATTTCGTCGTGGGTCATGCCCAGCAGGTCTTTCATCAGCTGGTAGGCTTCGCAGATCAGCTGCATGTCGCCGTATTCGATGCCGTTGTGCACCATTTTCACGAAGTGGCCGGCGCCGTTCTCGCCCACCCAGTCACAGCAGGGGCTGCCGTCTTCCACTTTGGCGGCGATGCCTTGAAAAATCGGCTGAACGTGGGGCCAGGCTTCGGGCGAGCCGCCCGGCATGATTGAAGGGCCAGTCAAGGCGCCTTCCTCGCCTCCGGAAACGCCGGCACCGATAAAGTGCAGGCCTTTGCTTTCCAGGTAGGCGGTGCGACGGTTGGTGTCGGGGTAATGGGTGTTGCCGCCGTCGATGATGATGTCGCCCTTGTCGAGGTGCGGAATCAGCTGCTCGATAAAATCGTCGACTGCCTGGCCGGCTTTCACCATCAGCATGATCTTGCGCGGCTTGGCCAGAGACTGCACCAGCTCTTCTACCGAGTAGGCGCCGCGAATGCTTTCGCCCTTGGCGCGGCCGGCGAGGAATTTTTCGACTTTATCGGTCGAGCGGTTGTAGGCGGTGACTGTGTAGCCCTTGCTGGCCATGTTCAGGATGAGGTTTTCGCCCATTACGGCGAGGCCAACCAGGCCAATATCGGATAGTTCTTTCATAGAAGCAGGTACCTATCTTTCGGGTTGCTGTTGCAGAGTCAAAGGTTGTCGGCGCTTGATCGGGCTGCGCTCTGTGAGTAGTTAATGGCGATGGGGCCATCAGTCGACGCTCAAAAATCAAAACTAAAAATTAAAAAAGGGTGCGTATTATTCACGCTTACGGCACAAAATAACAGGGCAGAGGCTGCTATCGGTCTGATTGATGCTCGCTAAAGGTCGATTTTTTGGCGTTCGGGGCGCCGAATTTTGCGCTTGCGGCGCCGATTTGGCTGGGCTTGCTGGGCCAGCGCCCAGTCGATGTGCTCGGCCACCAAATCCGACGCCTGAGGCCGTTTGGCCTCCAGTGCGGCGATAATTTCCGGGTCGCTGGGGGCATTCCCCAGGGCTACCGCCAGGTTGCGCAGCCAGCTCTGGTAGCCGATGCGCCGAATCGCCGAGCCTTCGGTATAGCGCAGAAACTGCTCCTCGTTCCAGTTGAACAGGGTCAGCAGGTCGCTGTCGGCCATGCCGTGGCGGGGCAGAAAATCGGTTTCTTCGGTCGGCTGGGCGTATTTGTTCCAGGGGCAGATGGCCTGACAGTCGTCGCAGCCGAATACCCGGTTGCCCATGGGTTCGCGAAACTCCTCCGGAATCGGACCTTTGTTTTCGATGGTCAGATAGGAAATACAGCGGCGCGCGTCCAGCTCGTAGGGGCGCGGAAAGGCGTCGGTGGGGCAGACCTGCAGGCAGGCGGTACAAGTGCCGCAGCGATCGGGCTGGTCCGATTCATCCACCGGCAGCGGCAGATAGGTCAACAACTCGCCCAAAAAAAACCAACTGCCCGCTTCGCTGTTCAAAATCAAGGTGTGTTTGCCGGTCCAGCCCAGGCCGGCTTTTTCCGCCAGCGGTCGCTCCATGACCGGGGCGCTATCGACAAAGGGCCGCTGCTGGCCCTGGCGCAGTTCTTCGGGTAGGGCCTGCTCAATGCGCTGGGCCAGTTGCGCCAGGCGCTTGCGAATCAGCTTGTGGTAGTCGCGCCCCAGAGCGTAGCGAGATACATAGGCCTTGGTCGGGTCTTTCAACACCTGTATCTGGTGGGTATCGCCGGGCAAGTAGTCCATGCGCACCGAGATGGATCTTATGGTGCCGGGCAGCAGCTCTTCCGGGTGGGCGCGCAGCATGCCCCGGGTTTCGAACCAGTCCATGTCGCCGTGGTAGCCTTTGGCGAGCCATTCTTTCAGGCGCGGCTCTTCCCGGCTCAGGTCGGCATCGGCGATGCCCACTTGCTGAAAGCCCAGTTCGCGGCCCCAGACTTTGATGTCGGCGGCCAGCTTTTGGTAGTCGAAAGAGTCAGACATAAAGCGTTCTAGTTGGTGCTAAGCCTAAGCCGAGCTTGCGGGTTTGGTATTTCCGAACTTTGGGGCGGCGTTGGCAAAGGGGCTCGGAAACCATGATCCGACAGGATGTAGGAACAGAGCCCCCATGGAT
>CAZKCY010000168.1:3061-5934 GCA_964551155.1 uncultured Marinimicrobium sp.
GCCGACTATGCAGGAGCACTCGTCGGCCCTGTTGGCACAAGGTTTTCGAGCACCTTATCCAACGCCTTTGTAGCTGCGGGTGTGGTTGACAAGGTTACGAATAAATAAGACCGAGGTGCCGCTATAGGTTGCCGTTCAAGTTGCGTATAATTTTGCCAGAATTAGGCAACAACTTCAGATTTAAGTTGCCCCCTGTCTTTGCCGTGCCGCCAACAATTGAGGATGCCATGAAGTTAACCGCGATCAACAATGCGCCCCTGCCCACCGCTTTGTACACCGCCGAACAGGTGGGTGAGCTGGATCGGCTGGCGATAGAAAGCGGCATTCCCGGCATTGCCTTGATGAAGCGCGCCGGGCGAGCGGCGTTTGAGCTGTTGCTGGATCGCTTTCCCGAACCCGAGTCGATCTGTGTTTACTGCGGCGGCGGCAACAACGCCGGCGACGGCTATGTGGTCGCCGGCCTGGCGGCGCAAAGGCGGATAAATGTGCGCATTATCGAAGTGGGTAAGCCGGAAAAGCTGCGCGGGGAAGCCGCCCAGGCGCGCGAATTTGCTCAGCAGGAATCTGTGCTCATGACCGCTTTCAGCGACGCCGAAGCGCCCACCGAGGGGGTTTTGGTGGACGCCATGCTGGGAACCGGTTTGCACGGCGAGGTGCGCGGGCCTTTTGTGGATGCCATAGAGCAGATCAACGATAGCGGCCTGCCGGTGCTCGCCATCGATGTTCCTTCCGGACTGGATTCCGACACCGGGACCATACTCGGTACGGCGGTGAAAGCCGGGGTAACAATTACGTTTATTGGGCTCAAGCGCGGCCTGCTGACTGCCAGTGCGCCACGTCAGGTGGGTGAACTGGTGTTTGCCGATCTGGATGTGTCGGCCGACATTTATTCCAAAGTCGAGCACGAACAAGAGCTTCTGGAGCGTGTTCAGCTGATGAACGCACTGCCGCGCCGGGAGCGCGATGCCCACAAAGGCGCCTTCGGCCATGTGATGGTGATTGGCGGCGATACCGGCTTTGGCGGCGCCGCGATTATCGCCGCCGAAGCCGCCGCCCGCACCGGCGCTGGGCTGGTGAGCCTGGCGACCCGGCCCGAACATATGCCCGCGGCGCTGGTGCGCTGCCCGGAGGTGATGGTCTGTGGCGTGACTTCCGGCCAGGAGCTGGAGCCCTGGCTGGAGCGCCCCAGCGTACTGATCGTGGGCCCCGGTCTGGGCCGCTCCTCCTGGGGCGAGCAGATGCTCCAGCAGGCGGTCAATTCTGGCCTGCCGATGGTGCTCGACGCCGACGCTCTGAACCTGATGGCCGAAGGCCGGGTGGTGACCAAACAGCAGCGCGACAACTGGTTGCTAACCCCTCATCCCGGCGAAGCGGCACGATTGCTGGAATGCTCTGTGAAAGATGTTCAGGAAGATCGCTTTGCGGCCGCAACGCGCCTTCAGCAGACTTTTGGGGGTGCTGTTGTTCTCAAGGGTGCCGGAAGTCTGGTGGCCGCGCCCGAGCAGCTTATCGGGCTGGTCAACGCCGGCAATCCGGGCATGGCCAGCGGCGGTATGGGCGATTTGCTCAGCGGTATTCTGGGTGGGCTCTTGGCACAGGGTTTGACTCCCGCCGAGGCGGCTCGTCTTGGAGCCTGTCTGCACGCCGAAGCGGCCGACCTCGCGGTCGAGGACTGGGGCGAGCGCAGTCTGCTGGCCAGCGATCTGATACCCGAGCTCTGCCAACTGCTGGCCGACTGATAATGAAACAACAGCAATGGCAGCTGGCCGATGAAGCCGCGACCCTGGCATTGGGCGAGGCGGTGGGACGCGTTCTAAAATCTCGGGCGAGGGATGCCGCGGATACTTTTACGGTATTTTTGCAGGGCGATCTGGGGGCCGGTAAAACCACTTTCAGTCGGGGCTTGTTGCGCGCCTTCGGTCATTCAGGTCCGGTTAAGAGTCCCACTTATACGCTGGTAGAAACTTACGACTTGCCGGGCGGACCTGTGCACCATTTCGACCTCTATCGCCTGGGCGATCCGGAAGAGCTGGAATATATGGGCATCAGGGATTATTTTTCCCCGGGCGCTGTCTGTTTATTGGAGTGGCCCGAAAGAGGCGCCTGGGTTTTGCCCGAAGCCGATTTGCAGGTTAAAGTAAGCGTCAGTGGTACCGGTCGCCTGGCGCGGCTGAATGCTGGCTCGGACGCGGGTCAGTCCGTTTTGGCTCTGGTGGCCAAAACCCATTCGACCGGTCAGGGCGAGACCGATTGATAAACCACAATAAAGAGAGCGACTCTTTGGTGTATTGCATGAGTGCCCGACAAGGTTGGCGAGCTCTATTGACTGGGATTGTCCTGGTAGCGCTGGCTCTTGCGCCATTTTTTGCCCCCCAGGCGCAAGCGGTGGATGTGGATGGAGTCCGCCTCTGGCGCGCACCCGACCATACCCGCCTGGTTTTTGATCTCAGTGGCCCCGTGGAGCACAAGCTATTCACGCTCTCCAATCCCGAGCGCATTGTCATCGATATAGATTCGACCCGGCTAAAATCCGGATTTTCGGATCTGCCGCTGAGCGATACCCCCATTGCAAAAATTCGCAGCGCGCATAGAGGCGATAACAGTCTGCGGGTGGTGCTCGATCTTAAAGACAAGGTTCAGCCGCGCAGTTTCTTCCTGAAAAAACAGGCCGGCGCGGACGACCGGTTGGTGATTGATCTCTATGATAAAGAACGCTCCCGGGAAAAAACTCTGGCTCAACAAGCGCCCACTACCACCAGCGGTAAACGCGATGTCATTATTGCGATAGACGCCGGCCACGGCGGTGAAGACCCGGGCGCTTTGGGGCCGGGCGGCTTGAGAGAAAAAGACGTGGTGCTGGATATCAGCAAGCA
>CAZKCY010000169.1:0-5886 GCA_964551155.1 uncultured Marinimicrobium sp.
CTCCAGATAGTTCGAGGGCATGTTCTCCCAGTAGTTCGTCCTGTCCGTGGTGGTGGAGCCGTTCAGCACCGCCCCCACCTTCTGTAGAGGCTCGAAGAAGCTCTGGTTGTGGTGCTTGGAGCCTTCGAACATCAAGTAGTGATCGGGGTTCTCCAAAGAGCGGAAGGAAGACCAACCCGCCTTTGCCAAACCCGGTACCTGTTCGATGCTAGCCCGCTTGGTAAAGGTATCGCTGCCGTCGTGCTCCAAAAGCACCAATTGATTCTCGTCGTTCGGAATCAAATGATAACCGGGGCGAGCTTCGGCCTCGAAAGCGACTTTCTTTACGCCCTCTTTTGTACCCTTTTCCGCTTCGCCCTGCTCCACCAGGGGCGCCAAGTGCCACTGGAACTGGAAGCGATCCTCGCCGTTCAATTCACTCGCCTTAACATCGGCTCCACTGGTGTAACGAAGGTAATGATCCGGATTCGCATAGCTTTGCAGCGCTTGGCTGATCGCCGTCACCCCTGAAGCGGTAGGAGTGATGGGCTTGATAGTGCCGTCGTCGTTGTACTCCAGATACTCCATCGACACCGAACGCCGGAAGTTGCCCCCGGTGGGCAGCGCAGCGGTATGGTAGATAAAGTAGTCCTCACCCTGATATTCCAGAATAGCCTGGTGGCTGGTGCCGCTGTCTTCGAGCACTTCCATCAGCTTGGCTTTGAACTCCCAAGGGCCTTCGGGGCTGTCGCTCATGGCGTAGGCCAACTCTTCCGGATAGTTCATGGCGAAGGTCAGGTAGTAGTTGCCGTTTTTCTCGTGCAGCCAGGGCGCCTCGGTAAAGGTGCCGGGCATATTCTCGATCTCGACCCGATGAATCTCGCCATCGAACTCGATCATGTTGTCTTTGAGTTTGGCGTAATAGAGATGGGAGTTGCCCCAGTAAAGATAAGCCTGACCGTCGTGATCGATAAACACACTGGGGTCGATATCGTCCCAGCTGTGACTGTGCTCGATCATGTGCGGAGCGGGTTCGGTTTCATTGGGGTCCAGTAGAGGCTTGCCCAAGGCATCCTTCCAGCCAGTGACCGGATCATCCGATACCGCTACGCCCAGGGTGTAACCGCCCAAGCCGTCTTCGGGCTCGGGCATGCGCACTGTGGTGTACCAGTAAAACTTGCCGTCGTGCTCGACCGCCTGAGAGGCCCAGGCCGAATCGGCCTCCGCCCATTCAAAGATGGTGCGCGGCACGGCGCCTTCCAGGGTCCAGTTTTCCAGATCGGTGGAGGAGTAGATATTCCACTCCCGCAACACAAAGAAGTCGCCGTCTTCCTTGGCCTCATCGTGGCCCACGTAAAGGTAGACCTTGCCGTCGTGAACCAGGGCGGCTGGGTCGGCGCTGAAGCGTTCGGTGATAATGGGGTTGTCGGCAAAAGCCGAGGCGCCCCAGAGGAGGCAGGCTGAAAGCAGCAAGCGGCCGGTAGTTTTGTTATGCATATTGTTTACTCCTGGATGATTCCGGCGGGCGGTTGAGGCCATTGGATAGAAGCCCGCCAGCGAACTATGCATATGATAATACAATTAGCTAGAAATGATCTACTCCCCTTCACCAGGCACGGCCGCCCAGGATCTACCATTCCATCAACTGGGCAATATATGCAGGGTTTTGTCCAGATTCTGCTCGCTATCGTCGACAAACTTGAACTGATTCCAAGCCAGACGCAGTCGGTCGTTGTGCTGCAGCCGCTGCTGGCCATTGAGTCGCTGTTCGTTGATAAATGTGCCGTTGGTGCTGCCTAAATCCTCGAGGTAATACTCCTGGAATT
This sequence comes from uncultured Marinimicrobium sp., assembly GCA_964551155.1. Lineage (GTDB taxonomy): Bacteria > Pseudomonadota > Gammaproteobacteria > Pseudomonadales > Cellvibrionaceae > CAZKCY01. Next base: position 1,806 of record CAZKCY010000169.1, read on the forward strand.
GCGGAAAGTGTTCATTGGCCTTTACGATCAGCCGTGCATGGCGGGCGCTGACAGCGGCATCTTCCAACTGAATATGATTGTCCGGATGGCGACCGAGTGCCAGAGTTTCGCCGCTCAGGTCGAATTTGTTCGCCACTACTTCGTCGATCAATTGTATTAACTGTGCCATCGGTTTGCCTCGTTAAAATTCGCGTTCGATCGCTTTGCTTAAGGCCCGCGCCATGTCAGTAGCGCTGGCATAACGTTTCTGCGGGTCTTTCTGCAGGGCTTTGTTGATTATACGAGTGGCGCTGGTGGGCAATTGTGGACGCAGGTCACGAATGTTGCGCTGGCGGCCCTGAACAATCTGGAAACTCAGCTCGGCGATATTGTCTCCGGCAAACGGCAGGGAACCGATGAGCAGCTGATAAAAAGTGACGCCCAAGCTGAAAATATCGCTGGCCGGCCCGACTTTCTGGCCCCGCAACTGCTCCGGCGACATATATAAAGGGCTGCCGAAAATTTCTCCGGTCTGGGTTTGCGCGCCCTCGGCAATTCGGGCTATGCCAAAGTCTGTCACGGTGATTCGACCGGCCTCGGGCTGATACAGAATATTGCCTGGCTTGATATCCCTATGCACCACTTGCTGGCTGTGGGCATAGGCCAGAGCTTCGGCTACTTGGGCAATCAAGGCGTAGACTTTGGCCGGGGGCAGCAGTCGATCTTTATGGGTCAGCTCGCTGAGCGGCCGTCCTTCAATATAATCCATCACTATAAAGGCTAAATCAGGCTCCTCGCCCACATCGTAAACCGATACGATTTGTGGGTGGCGCAAACGCCCCGCCGCCTCGGCTTCGCGGAAAAAGCGCGCTTTTACCCTCTGCCGTTCTTCGGGGTCCAAGTGTCCGTACGCCAGGGTTTTGATCGCCAAGTTTCTGGCTATGTGCGGATCCTGGGCCAAATAAACTCGGCCCATGGCGCCCCGCCCCAGCTCCCGCTCTATGGGGTAGCGCCCCAAAGTGGTTGGTGCAGGTGCCGAGTCCAGAACCAGAGTTTGAGCCAAATCATTAGAGCCCACCGTAAATGGTGCGATTGCTGGAGCCTCAAGGCGGGCCAGCCGGTGGGCGACATCGCGATAACTGCGGCGACGTTTATTTAATTGCGCGTAGCTTCGCCGGGCTTCACCGAAGCGGCGCTGATCTTCGTGCGCCCTACCCTGGTCGTAAAGCAATGCCAACAGTTCGGGAGACGTCGGCGAGCTGGCCAGCGCGGCGCTCGCCCCCTGCCAGTCGCCCTGCTGCATCTTCAAGCGGCTCAACTCGGTGCTCAAGCGCTGGAAGCCTTGCCGCCAACGATCCTGACTACGCCAGCAGGCCATCAACAGCAAACCCAGCCATAAATATTGCATGGCCAAGCCCATCGGCAGCCAGTAGCCACGGGTCAAAGCTGCACCAAGCTGAACGCCAATAAGGATTAGCGTAACCAGCAGTGCCGTCAGTACCACCACGCTTGCCCGCCAGCGCGGTGCCGACCCGCCAAGCAGAACCGCCAACATCAACATCATTCCGGAGTGAGAGGCATAGAACCAGGGCGGAACTAAATCCGCGGAAACTTGGCTCACTTGAACAGCATTTTGAGACGGCGCCAGTTGTTTCAATACCGCTGAGGGAGCCCACCAATAGCGGCCGGTATCAAATGACCAAATGTGCGCGGGCTTCGGAGGTTCAGTGGGTTTGGCGCTCAGCTGAGCCGCGCTCGAAAACAACCAGCGGTCGAACGTCAACAAGGGCTGATAAACCGGCGGCGCCAAGGCCAGCCAAATTCCCACTACAACCGTTAGGCTGCGCAGGCTCAGCAAATTGGCGAGGCGGTCAAACATGGCTGTCATGGCGGGCTATCAGAGTTGTGAGCGGAATCCAGCCTTTACTAATCGGCGGTGTAATAAACACCCGGAATCCAGCTCTTTTTTATTTTTAAGGTTTTCTTCAACGTTTCGGAGATCTGTGGCACCAACTCCAGGTCATGGGTACCAATTACAATGCGATCGCCTTCCTTTATCGGACTGGAGCTTAGGCGTTTACCATTTACAAACACCCCGTTGGTACTCTCTAAATCCCGAATTCGATAGCCTTCCTCGGCGGACTCAATCACCGCATGCTGACCGCTGACCGTTGGATCATCAATAACCAGCTGGTTTTCCGGGTTGCGCCCAATGCTGAAACTTTTCTCCAGTGGGTGATAACCAATACTGGCGCCATTGAGCTGGTGGTGAATGTAGGGCATGGGTGGGCTTCCAAACTTTGCGCTCTATGACTCGAGATTAGCACAAAGTCTGGCGTCAAATTGTGAACTCGGCCCGCTAACGATCAACGACTTGGCCTACTCGGTCTCGGTAGCCCCGTTGATTAAAGCATCAGCTAAACCTTTTACGTCGTAAGTCTTATGCGACTCAAAGGCCAGCTGACCATCGAAGCCTTCGCTCGACTCGCCGTCGTCGACCGCGTGCCCGTATAGCAGCTGGGCGCCGCGCAGATCGCCCGGTTGCAAATCGTCAAAGGCCTCAGTGTAACGAAACCCCATCAGTTGCCCGGAGGGTCCTGGATGATCCAATCCGATTGCATGACCGATTTCGTGAATCATGGTGTAGCGGAAGTCGTAAACGTTCTTGTCGCCGTTGAAACCCACCTTCCACTGGTGCTCGGGATTGAAACATACCAGCGCCTGCTCTATGGCGCGCAGCCCCTCCAGCGGCTCGGGAGCGTAGGACACATTGGCGAAAGCTCGACCCCTCGGTTCGCCCTGGGCACCCAGGACAATATCGGCATCCCGAACATCGTCAACCTGATGAAACGACAGACCGGCAGCCCGCTCCCATACCCGAAATGCCGCCACCGTCTCCCGCTTGAGCGTCTCCATAGTGAGCTGCTCCCCTACAAGCGCTTCAATGGGCACCAAAGCACCGCAATTGCGCGCCTCATCAAACTTCATGGCCTCACTGGCAAAGGCATAGCTTACCCTGGCAGCCACCCCTAACCGGCGCTCCCCCCATTTCACCTTGTAACCGTCCAGCTCGAGCAATCGATAGCCCCCCTCGCTGGCAGTGGCGGGCAAGGAGAGCGTCAACAGAATAAAGCTTATCGTTACTAATCTTAGATGTCTGCACATGACTGACCGCACCGCAGTCTCCTATATGGATACTGAAATCATTCGATTCGCCCTACAGGAGCACCTTGAGGGCTCTTGGGGGACTTAGGTGAGGGATAACAAACAACGGATGGGTGCGTCTGCGCACCGACAAGGTGTTCGTTTATGCCCAATATAAGAGCGGGCGCTCCTTTGGCTCACGAACTGATCCCTAGTCGAACTCGAACGCTACCGACCACCCTCGCCTCTGTCAATTGGTTAAAAGCTGGCGAAGCAAGCGCTGGGATGGGTATTTTGTGCTTGTAAGCCAGGCGGGACGCCTAGTTAGCGCCTAAGGAGATGGCGGGGGTCTTTTGTCGCGTTTGCGAGGTCTGTCACAGAGCTGGTGACGCGGGGAACGAGCGCAAACCTCCTAACAGATGGCGCGCTTTGGGCTGGTGTCGGTGGGAAACTGATTGGCCCTAAAGGTCAGCGGGTAAACTGAATCTGACCGGTGGCTAGGAAAATCAGAGGAGGGATAGCGGTTGCGCGGTAAGATCTTAGAATAAATGGGAGAAGGCTTTGAGCAGCTGGACGGATGCGGGCATTGCGCTCCCCATCTTAGGCAAGCTGACAAAACCGGAAAGAATTACGACCCGCATTTTTGGCACAGTACATTGCCGTATCCGCGCGCCTCATCAAAGTGTCGGCGTCGATTCCATCCTCGGGGTAAACGCTGATCCCTATGCTTGCAGTTACATTCAATTCGTGCCCTTCAACCATGTGCGGCTGCGCGAACTTGCCCAGTAATTTCTCGGCAATATGAGTGGCATCCTTCCTTTGCTCGATTTCCGTCAGCAAAACGACAAATTCATCGCCGCCAAGGCGACTTACGGTGTCGGTGTCCCGAACGCAGGACTCGATATCGGCGGCCACGTCTCGAAGCAGGTGATCGCCAACCGCATGGCCAAAAGAATCG
>CAZKCY010000170.1:0-5865 GCA_964551155.1 uncultured Marinimicrobium sp.
GGCTTGATCACCGAGTGGACCGACGCCAGCGGTCGGCGCGAACAGCGCGATGAGAGCTCCGATTTGGGCGGCACCATGCGCCTGGGTGCGCAGGAGTGCCGCTTGGTCGCCGGCTCCAAAGCCCGTGAAATCTATGGCAAAGACGTAATTGTGGAGCGCCACAGACACCGCTACGAAGTCAACAACAATTACGTGGATCAATTGCAGAAGGCGGGCCTGCGCATCGGCGGCTGGTCTTCCGACGACACCTTGGTGGAAGTGGCTGAAATTCCCGATCATCCCTGGTTTGTCGCCTGTCAGTTTCACCCGGAATTCACATCCACGCCGCGGGATGGACATCCTTTGTTCGTCAGTTACGTTGAAGCGGCATTGGCGCACAAAAAGACAGACAAAAGCACGAGCAATACGGCCAACAAAAGCTAGCGCCGGCATTTCCCCATCTGTTTCCGCCCGCGCGGAAACAGGGCAATACATTTTATTTTCTGCGAGAAGTCGATGGCGGACAAACAGATCAAAATCGGTAAGCTGACCACGGGCAATCAACTGCCTTTTGTACTCTTTGGCGGCATGAATGTGCTCGAGTCGCGCGACATGGCCATGCAGGTTGCCGAAGCCTACGTCGAAGCCACCCAAAAGCTCGGTATTCCCTACGTTTTCAAGGCTTCTTTTGATAAGGCCAACCGGTCTTCGATTCACTCGTTTCGCGGCCCCGGCATGGAAGAAGGTTTGAAGATCTTCCAGGAAATCAAACAGACCTTTGACGTGCCGGTGATTACCGACGTACACGAGATTCATCAGTGCCAGCCGGTGGCGGAAGTCTGCGATGTCATTCAGTTGCCGGCCTTTTTGGCCCGGCAGACCGATTTGGTGGCGGCCATGGCCGCCACCGGAGCGGTCATCAACATCAAGAAACCGCAGTTTCTAAGCCCCGGGCAAATGAAAAACATCGTCGAGAAGTTCCGCGAGTGCGGCAACGACAAGATCATTCTTTGCGATCGGGGCAGTAACTTTGGCTACGACAACCTGGTGGTGGACATGCTCGGGTTTCGTACCATGCGCGAAGTCAGCGGCGGAGCGCCGGTGATTTTCGATGTGACTCATTCGCTACAGTGTCGCGATCCATTAGGCGAAGCCTCTGGCGGTCGCCGCCATCAAGTGGCCGAGCTGGCTCGCGCCGGTTTGGCGGTAGGTTTGGCGGGTTTGTTTTTGGAAGCCCACCCCGATCCGGATAAAGCCAAATGCGACGGCCCCAGCGCTCTGCCCCTGGACAAGCTGGAAGCCTTTTTGGCGCAAATGAAAGCCGTGGATCAGGTAGTTAAGCAGCTGCCGCCACTCAATATTGTTTAATGAAAACGGAGTTAAGTATCTCATGAGTAAAATTGCCGATATCAAAGCCTTTGAAGTGCTGGACAGCCGCGGTAACCCGACGGTCAGCGCCGAAGTCATTTTGGAAACTGGAGCCGTGGGCTCCGCCTGCGCCCCTTCCGGTGCCTCCACCGGTTCGCGCGAAGCTCTGGAACTGCGCGATGGCGACAAGTCTCGCTACCTGGGCAAAGGCGTGCTCAAGGCCGTGGAAAACATCAACACCACCATTAAAGATTTATTGGTGGGTATGGATGCCGCCGATCAGCGCGCTTTGGACAAAGCCATGATCGACAAAGACGGCACCCACAACAAGTCGGTGTTGGGCGCCAACGCCATTCTGGCCGTATCCCTGGCAGCCGCCAAAGCCGCTGCCATCGACAAGAAAGTTCCGCTGTACGCTCACATTGCCGAAATAAACGGCACCGCTGGCAAGTACACTATGCCGGTTCCGATGATGAACATCATCAACGGCGGTGAGCACGCCGACAACAACGTCGATATTCAAGAGTTCATGATTCAGCCCGTGGGCGCCAAGACCTTCTCTGAAGCACTGCGCATGGGTGCGGAAATATTCCACGCCCTGAAGAAAGTGCTGAGCGAAAAAGGCCTGAGCACCGCCGTTGGCGACGAAGGTGGCTTCGCCCCCAACCTGCCTTCCAACGAAGGCGCGCTGGAAGTGATCGCCACTGCGGTCGAGAAAGCCGGTTACAAGCTGGGCGACAACGTGACCCTGGCTATGGACTGCGCCGCGTCCGAGTTCTACAAAGACGGTAAATACGATCTGGCCGGTGAAGGCAAGGTTTTCTCGGCGCCAGAGTTCTCCGACTACCTGGCTGGCTTGTGCAAAAAATACCCGATCATTTCCATCGAAGACGGCATGGACGAGAGCGATTGGGAAGGCTGGGCCGACCAGACCAAAAAGCTGGGGGACAAGATTCAGTTGGTGGGCGATGATTTGTTCGTAACCAATACCAAGATTCTCAAAGAAGGGATCGACAAGAAGATCGCCAACTCCATTTTGATCAAGTTCAACCAGATCGGTTCTCTATCAGAAACTCTGGACGCTATCAAAATGGCCCAGGATGCCGGTTACACCGCGGTTATCTCGCACCGCTCTGGGGAAACCGAAGACACCACCATCGCCGATCTGGCGGTTGCCACCTCGGCGGGTCAGATCAAGACCGGTTCTCTGTGTCGCTCCGACCGGGTTTCCAAGTACAACCGTCTGTTGCGTATCGAAGCGGAATTGGGCAGCAGTGCCCCTTACCGCGGTCGCGCGGAATTTAAGGCCTAATAGTCGGCCAAGCAGTTCTGACCGCAAAACGGGCCTTTTTAGGCCCGTTTTTCTTTGCTGCTATACCAGCGCGGTCAGATGCTGCTGCATTTGCAGCGGGCCTTGGTGTACACTGCTCGCCAGTTCTGACCGGTGGATTCGATCGCTCCATGAAGTGGCTGCTTCTCATTCTTTTGAGCATTTTCGCGATACTTCAGTATCGGCTTTGGGTGTCGGAAGGCAGTCTGGCGGATGTGGTAAGGCTGGAGCGAGAAGTCGAAAAGCAAAAAGCGGCCAACGAACGCCTGCTTGAGCGCAACCGGGTTCTGGCGATAGAAGTGGAAGAGCTGAAAACCGGCCTGGACAGCGTGGAAGAGCGAGCCCGGCAGGATATGGGTATGGTCAAGGAGGGCGAGACCTTTTACATGCTGATCGAGCCAGAAACCCAGAACAATAATTCTCAAGAACAGTAGTTTAGTGAACCTTGAATACTGACCGAGGCTCACTGCACTGGAACTTTCCTCATGCCGAACTCAAATTCCTCAGCTAACCAAAGCCCTGGCCGGCGACCGAGCGCTCGCTACTGGGCGATAGTTCCCGCCGCCGGTATTGGGCTGCGCATGGGAGCGGACCGGCCCAAGCAGTACCTCACCATTGGCGGTAAGACGTTGCTGGAACACACCCTGGAGCGCTTGTTGGAGCTGCCCAATCTGGCCGGACTAGTGGTGGCTTTGCATCCGGATGATCAACAATGGCAGAGTCTCGCCCTAAGTGCCGATCCCCGTATCGCCGTGGTTGACGGTGGCCGCGACCGGAGCCGCTCGGTACTCAACGCGCTCAATTCCCTTACTTTGCAAGCCGAGCCCAATGATTGGGCGTTGGTGCACGATGCCGCCCGGCCCTGTGTGCGCCTGAGCTGTATTGCCAACCTGTGCCGGCATACAGCCTCACATGGAGTCGGCGGTATTTTGGGGGTGCCCGTGGGCGATACCCTCAAACACGTGGATGCTCAGCAAGTCATCCATAAAACCTTGGACCGACAACATCTCTGGCAGGCTCAAACACCCCAATTGTTTCGGTTCCAGCTTCTGCACCAATGCCTGGCGAGAGCCGTTGCTCAGGGCGAGGCAGTCACCGATGAGGCCTCGGCACTGGAGCTGGCGGGCTATCACCCCTTGCTGGTGGAGGGGCGCAACGACAACCTCAAGGTTACTCGGGCCGAAGATCTCGCCTTGGCGGAAATGATTTTAAAGCATCAGGAAACCCAACTATGAGAATAGGCCAGGGCTATGACGTCCACGCCTTTGGCGAAGGCGACAAGATTGTTATCGGTGGGGTGGTAATTCCCCATACGCGCGGCTTGGTGGCCCACTCTGACGGCGATGTTTTGCTACACGCCCTTTGCGACGCTTTGTTGGGCGCCTGTGCGCTGGGCGATATAGGCCAGCATTTTCCCGATACCGACCCTCAATACCGCCACGCCGACAGTCGGGCCTTGCTTAGACTGGTCTACGCCAAGGTTCAGGCCGCCGGCTGGGAGCTGGTCAACGCGGATATGACCATTATTGCCCAGGCCCCCCGAATGGCTCGGCACATTGGCTCCATGCGGGAAACTATCGCCCAGGATCTGCGCAGCCAGATCGGCCAGGTTAACGTCAAGGCAACCACCACTGAACGCTTGGGGTTCACCGGTCGGGAAGAAGGCATAGCGGCTCAGGCCGTAGTGCTCTTGCAAAGCCGGGTCGACTTTTGAGTGTCGAGTTTTTATGACTGATGAGTATTTGTTGGATTTTCCCTTCGCCTATGGCGCGCCCTCGGCCAAAGCGCTGTTTCGCGCCGAAGTGCAGGATTTTCAGGTAGAGGAAATCTCCGGCCTGGAGCCCAATGGCGAGGGCGAGCACTGCCTGTTGCATCTGCGCAAGGAAGGCGAGAACACCGCCTGGGTGGCGGGGCAGATTGCCGCCTTGGCGGGCGTCAAACTGGGCGATGTGGGTTATTTTGGACGTAAAGACCGATATGCGGTGACCAGCCAGTGGTTTAGCGTCTATTTGCCCGGCAGCAGCGAGCGCGAGCCGGATTGGGCTCAGCTCAATAGCGATAGCCTCACGCTTCTGGAAACGGCGCGCCACAACAAAAAACTGCGTATGGGCCAGCATCGCAGTAACCGCTTTGTTATACGTCTTCGTCAAGTCCAGGTTAATGACCGTTCGGCTTTGGAGTCCCGTTTAGGCAAGGCCCTTCAGGAAGGTGTACCGAATTATTTTGGCGAGCAACGCTTTGGCAGAAGCGGCAATAATTTGGTTCAGGCACAGAGATTATTGGTCGATCGACGTCCGATCAGGGATCGCCAGCAGCGCTCTATGGCGTTGTCGGCGGCTAGATCCTGGTTATTCAATCAGGTGCTGGCTTTAAGAGTTGCGCAAAATTGTTGGACTGAAACGCTCGAAGGCGATCCTTGGGAGATGGTCAGTGGCCCGCTTTGGGGACGTGGCCGGCCACTCTCAGCTGGCGTGACCCTGGAGTTGGAACAGCAGGCTTTGAAGCCCTGGTCCGATTGGTGTGGTGGTTTGGAGCACGTGGGCCTGAACCAGGAGCGGCGCGCTTTACTACTGCAGCCCGAGGAGGCCTCCTGGCGCTGGCTAGAAGAGGATTTGGAGTTGAGTTTTAGCTTGCCGCCGGGCACTTTTGCGACCGCCGTGCTACGCGAAATTGCTCAGCTTGAGCGCCTTGATACGACCAGCGCCACAACGGTCGGATAAAGCGCGATTGTGCTATAGTTGGCGGATTTTCAAGCATATGGTTGCAACATTCTTTCTGGGGAATAACAAGTGACAAGCCTGATTTTAGAAGGTGTGGGTATGACCTCCCAGCGTACGCGCGAACGGCTGATTCAGCGGTTGACAGACAAGGGAGTCACAAATCTCCAGGTTTTGGACGTGCTGCGCAACACGCCCAGGCATCTGTTTCTCGATGAAGCGCTCTCTCATCGTGCTTACGAAGACAGCTCTCTGCCGATCGGGCATGGTCAGACCTTGTCGCAGCCCTACATAGTTGCGCGCATGACCGAAATACTCTTGGGTGCGGCGGGCAAGCGATTGCACCGGGTGCTCGAGGTAGGTACGGGTTCGGGCTATCAGACCAGTGTTTTGGCCCAGCTGGTGGACGAAGTCTATAGCGTCGAGCGCATCAAGCCATTGCAGGACAAGGCGCGCGACCGGCTGCGACAG
>CAZKCY010000171.1:0-4204 GCA_964551155.1 uncultured Marinimicrobium sp.
GGTCGGGTCCGACCAGGTCATTCTTCCAGTTGGAAATCTGGCCCTGAACCCGATTCAAATGATCGCTGTCCAGGTCGCCCTCTTTGAGTAGCAGCTCCTTGATCAGAGAACGGGCGTCTTCGGCGTCAAAAATCGAAAAACCGGGTTTGAAACCCAGAACCTTTGCTTCTCGACGAATGATGTTCAGACCTAGATTATGAAAGGTCGAGACCGTCAAACCCCGGGCAGCGCTGCCTTTCACCAGGCTGGCGACCCGCTCTTTCATTTCGCGCGCCGCTTTGTTGGTAAAGGTAAGCGCCGCTATGTGGCGCGCCGGGGTATCGCATTTTTCAATCAAATAGGCGATTTTTCGGGTAATTACACTGGTTTTGCCACTGCCAGCGCCAGCCAGCACCAGGCAGGGGCCATCGATATAGCGAACGGCTTCACTCTGGCGGGCGTTGAGCTGGGTCACGGAACCTCGAGACTTTCTATAGTGGGCTGAATGGGCAATAGCCGTCTAAATCAACGAACTTAACGAAATGGGGAGCGCTGCTTGGGCGGGTCCGCATTGTAGCAAGCCAGCCGCCGCTTGCAATGACACAAATGGAATGACCCAGGCCTAAGTTAAAACTAGCCACGTGGCCTGCGCCCAGCCCGGCAATTATGTTTATTAAGCGCCACGGGTGGTGTAAAGTCGTTAGCTTAACTTGCGGGAATCAACTCCCCAACAGTCAAAGGACCTGCTATCGGCATCAGGGAAAGTGTAACAGTGGAAGTCAGCGATGGATAATATCGTAAAGATTCTGTTTATTGACCGGGAGGAAGGCGAATACCTTCTGATCGCCGATCTGCTGTCCCAAATTCATCACACCGATTATCAACTGGTCTGGCAAAGCTCGCTCGAAGGCGCCTTAGCGGCAATTTTCGCCGACGATTACGACTTGGTGCTGCTGGATTACTATTGGGAAAACGCCAACGCGCGCGAATTGCTGATGGCCGCCAAAAGCCAAGCCTGCCAGGCGCCCATAGTAGTCATGACCGATGAGATGGAAACCGAAGTCGACCGGGAGGCAATCCGCGCCGGCGCTTCGGATTATCTGATCAAAGGGCATATTGACAACCTGTTGCTCGAACGAACTCTGCGCTACGCCATGGAGCGCAAACAAACCGAACAACACCTCAATCGCCTAGCGCACTACGACACCCTGACCGATATTCCCAACCGCATTCTGTTTCGGGATCGCCTCGAGCACGCAATCCGCCTCGCCGACCGAGATCAAACCAATTTCTCGCTGCTGTTTATCGACCTCAACGGCTTCAAGCAGGTCAACGACAGCTTTGGCCACGATACCGGCGATGCCCTGATTCGAATCTGCGCCGAACGCCTGCGCGAGTGCATGCGCCGCAGCGACTCAGTGGCGCGCATGGGGGGCGACGAATTCACTTTGCTACTGGAGAATACCGAGGGCGGAACCGATGTCGCTCATATTGCCGAAAAGATCATTGAGCGCATTGCCCTGCCCTGCAAAATTGGCAGTTATGAAGTCAGCATCGGCTGCAGTATCGGCATTGCGGTTTACCCCCAAGCGGGACGAGACGCCGAAACTCTGCTCAAGCATGCCGATATGGCCATGTACCAGGCCAAGCAGCGCGCTGAAAGCAGCTTTCGGTTTTTTACCGAAGCCATGAACCAACAAGTGCGCCGCCAGCTGCGTTTGGAATCGGATCTGCGCGCCGCCTTGCGTCAGGAGCAATTGGCGCTGGTGTATCAGCCCAGGATAGACATTCACAGCCAGTCGATCATAGCCCTGGAGGCGCTGCTGCGTTGGCAACACCCCCAGAGAGGCCTCCTGGATGCCAAAGAGTTTATCACTATCGCCGAAGATACCGGCTTGATATCTGAAATTGGCTACTGGGTTGCCCGTCGCGCCTGTGAAGATCTGGTGCAATTCAAACGCGAGAGCCGCCAGGATGTACGCATGGCCCTCAACCTATCGGTGCGTCAGTTCAGCGACGATCAGCTGGTCCAAAAAATGGTTGAGATTTTTAGCGATACCGGCGTCAGAGGCGACGATATCGAACTGGAGTTGACCGAAACCAGCTTTATGGAAAATATCGAGCTGGTGAGTCTGTGCATGCGCCCCCTGTCCTATTTGGGAATCACCTTTTCACTGGACAATTTTGGCACCGGCAGTTCGTCCTTTCTGCATTTACAACGCCTGCCCATCAGCGCAGTTAAGATCGATTCCCGCTTTATGGCCGAGCTGGGGAGCAAGCGCAGCGACCGCCGGTTGGTCTCAGCAATGATTACTCTGGCGCACAATCTGGGCAAAACCGTAGTGGCCGATGGCGTCGAAACGCTCGACCAGAAAGAATGGCTGCTGGAAAGCGGCTGCGACCATATGCAGGGTTATTATTTCTGCGCTCCCATGGCCTTTGAAGCCCTGTGCGAGACCCTTAAGAATGGATCTCTGGCAGGGCGAGAACCGGAAACTGTCCCCAGCGCCTGACTTCATTCGAAGGCCCAAATTTTCTTATGGCGGGCATGGCCCGCTCCCACACATTTAGCTGTGTCCTCCGTTCTCCATTGCCCGTCTTCATCACTGCCGATCCAAAGTTCGATAACTGAGCGCCTCGGTCAAATGCTCGGTTCTGGGAACCGCCTCGCCCGCCATATCCGCCAAAGTTCGGGCCACTTTAAGAACTCTATGGTAGGCGCGGGTGGATAGCCCCAACTTGTCGATGGCATTGTCCAATAGGGTTCGATCTGCCTGGTCCAGCGGGCAGTACTGCTCCAGCTCGGGCGCGCTCAGCTGGTGGTTGGGTTTGCCCTGACGGTCTATTTGTCGAGCCCGGGTCTCGGTAACTCTTTGCCGAACCTGGGCGCTGCTGTCGCCTTCCGGCTGACTCTGAAGTTCGCCCCGGCGCAACAAACGCACCGGCACATGCATGTCGATACGATCCAGCAGAGGACCGGAAATTTTATCTCTATAGCGCCGAATCTGATCGGGGGTGCAGCGACAGCGATCGCCGTTGGTGCCTTGAAAGCCACAGGGGCAGGGATTCATGGCTGCAAGCAGCTGAAAGGCGGCCGGGTAAACCGCCTGGGATCTGGCCCGGGAAATGCGCACCTCGCCGCTTTCCAGTGGCTCGCGCAACACCTCCAGCACATGGCGGTGAAATTCCGGCAACTCGTCCAAAAACAAAACCCCGCCGTGGGCCAGGGATATTTCGCCCGGCTTTGGGTTACTGCCGCCGCCCACCAGCGCAATCGCCGAGGCGGTGTGATGCGGCGCGCGAAACGGCCGCTCCTGCCAGGGCCTGGGCCCGGCGCCTCTGGCCACCGAATAAACCGCCGCCACACTGAGCATTTCCCGCTCACCCAAAGGTGGCAATATGCCGGGCAGGCGGCTGGCGAGCATGGTTTTGCCAGTGCCCGGAGGGCCGTACATCAGCAAATTGTGACCGCCGCTGGCGGCTATCTCCAGCGCCCGTTTGGCCTGGCCCTGACCTTTGACGTCGCGCAAATCCAGCGCCGAAGGCTGGCTCTCGGGCATGTCGGCCTCGGCTCTGGGCAAGGATTCACGCTCGTGCAAATGGGCGCAAACCCGCAACAGATTGGAGGCGGCATAGACTTGGGTAATACTGCTGAGCGCCGCCTCGCCGCCATTATCGGCACTGATAATCAGACTGCGCTGGCTGTCTCCCGCGGCTAGGGCGGCCGGCAGTGCTGCGGCAATCGGGCGCAAGTCGCCCGAGAGCGCCAGCTCGCCGAGAAATTCACGGTTCCGTAGTGATTCTTTGGGAATCTGCTCGGAGGCCGCCAGGATACCCAGGGCTATGGCCAAGTCGAAGCGGCCGCCTTCTTTGGGCAAATCGGCGGGCGCCAGATTGACGGTAATCCGCCGGGCGGGAAATTCGAGGTGGCTGTTGATGATCGCGCTGCGCACCCGGTCTTTGCTTTCTTTGACCGCGGTTTCCGCCAGGCCGACGATGTTCAGGGCCGGAAGGCCATTGGAGAGGTGCACCTCGACGGTCACCAGGGGCGCTTCTATTCCCTGCTTGGCGCGCGAGTAAACAATGGCGAGTGACATAGGCAATCCCTGCGGCGTCGAAATCCAGAGGCTTTACTATATACAATATCGCCGGCGGGTAAAACCGCGAATCCCGCCGCCTGTGCGCGCCAATTCGAGGCAGGCAATGAATGCGCGGTCAGGGCAGT
>CAZKCY010000171.1:4214-5860 GCA_964551155.1 uncultured Marinimicrobium sp.
TTGTCGAGAGGTACTAGCTTTTTGCAATTGGCCGGGAATAAAATCTAGCGTCCTTTGCCTATCTCCGCACCCCAAAAAACGTTGCCCGGTTTGCCGCGTCAAGATATGCCACAGGACTAAAGGCCTGAGTAATGGGCCGAGTATTAGACCCGAGTAAACCGTCGAGCAACGGCTTTCATTAGTAGCTATTTCCCCCTTGCACTGGCAGTCGAACTGTCGGTGGCACTTTGGGTGCCTGCTCGCTCATTTGCTCGCCTTTTCAACCATTTGTTATCTGCGTCGCAGAGGAGCCCTGAACCCGGTGAACGAACCCAAGCCCCTGCTGGTTCTCAAACAAATTTGCAAAAGCTATGGCGGCCAGGCCGTTATCGATCAGTTCGATCTCACCATTCACGATGGCGAGTTCTTTACTCTGTTGGGCCCCTCCGGTTGCGGCAAAACCACGGTGCTGCGCCTGATCGCCGGTTTGGAAAACGCCGATTCGGGCGCAATCGAGCTGGCCGGTCAGAACATCGCCGCCCTGCCCGCCGAACGCCGGCCGGTGAATACCGTGTTTCAAAGCTACGCGCTGTTTCCGCACATGAACGTGTTCGACAACGTCGCTTTCGGCTTGCGCATGAGCGGCGTGCCCAAGGCCGAAATCGAAGAGCGGGTAAAAGAAGCCCTGGCCATGGTGCGCCTGGCGGACTACGCCAAGCGCAAGCCGGCCCAGCTCTCCGGCGGCCAACAGCAGCGCGTGGCGATTGCCCGGGCGGTGGTCAACCGGCCCAAACTGCTGCTGCTCGATGAATCCCTGAGCGCGCTGGATTACAAGCTGCGCCAACAGATGCAGACCGAGCTCAAGCGCCTGCAGCGCAAACTGGGCATTACCTTTGTGTATGTCACCCACGACCAGGAAGAAGCTCTGTCGATGTCCGACCGGGTGCTGGTGATGCACGAGGGCAAGGTTCAGCAGCTGGGCACGCCGCGGCAGATTTACGAGCAACCCAACAGTCTGTTTGTGGCTCGCTTTATCGGCGAGATCAACTACCTGGACGGTCTGGTAGTGGCCATAGACGGCGATCACGAATACGAAGTCAAAGTCGAGGGCATGCAGTGGACGTTGCAGGCCCGGCACAACTTTAAAGTGGGCGATAAGGTCAGCGTGCTGCTGCGCCCGGAAGATCTGCGCGTGGAGTACATCGAAGACGCCGACGAAACCCAGGCCCTGGTGGGACGAATTGTGGAACGCAACTACAAGGGCAAGACCCTGGACTCCATAGTGCGCCTGCCCTCAGGCGCCGAGCTGATGACCAGCGAATTTTTCGACGAGGACGATCCCTCTTTTGACTACAGCCTGAACCAGAGCGTGCGGGTCAAATGGGTGCCCGGCTGGGAGGTAGTGTTACCCTATGAAGCCGCGCTCTAGTCTTTTGGGCTTTGTAACCCAGTTTCGCTTCTGGGCCATAGGTCTGGCGGCGGCCTGGTTGGCGCTGTTCGTGTTCGCGCCCAATCTGCTGGTGCTGCTGACCAGTTTTCTGACCCGCGACCCGGTGGATTTCGTCTCAGGCCCGGTCAACCTCGAGAATTTTCAGCGCACTCTGGATAGCCTTTACCTGCAGGTGCTCTGGGATTCGCTGCGCATGTCGCTGCTGGCGATGCTGGCC
>CAZKCY010000172.1:0-5840 GCA_964551155.1 uncultured Marinimicrobium sp.
TGGTGCGTACCAGCCCCTTCTGGGAGAGTCAGGGCGCCTACCAAAATCTGGTCACGCTGCGCCGTTGGGTGCTGGCCGGGGAGGGTTACTGTGCCCGCAATGAACGTCACATATTGTTTGATCGCCGCGCTACTTTTCTCGGTTACATCGACGACAGCGCCAATATTCAGGCAACCCAAGCGCGCTTAAACCGGGAACGACAGGCCTTGGCCGAAGCCGGCAAGGTTGACCACTGGGTAGCGGGTGAACCGGGCCAGACTGGCTATCCTTTCGCGCTTAGCTGCAACCAACCGCACGCTGAGCTGCAGGCGGCACTGGCGCGCTACAGTGGTAAAGATGCTGCCGCCCGGTTATGGGGCACCTGGGACGGCATGCGTCTCGGTAGCCCCGAACGAAAAATTTCTTTGCACCAGGCGATATTGCAGGTATATCGCGATCGAAAGCAACAGGGCAGAATTGATTTGCCCGAAGCGGTTTTGAGCACTCTGGCGGGAACAATTCTGATTGAAAGTGGCGGGCGCAAAGCCGCCCACTCAGCCGCTGACGCACGAGGCGTATTGCAACTCTCAGTGGCGGCGCTAAACGACTGCGAATTGGAGCCGAAATTTCATTTTCATCGCTTGGCACAAATAGACTGTGCTCTTCGACTGCTGGAGCAAAACCACCGAAACCTGGAGCCGGTTTTTCAGGAGCGCTTTGGTCATCTGCCAGAGGCCAAGGCCGAGCAGCTCTATGCCATGCTTTTGATTCAGGCCTATCACGGCGGCGTGGGCCGGATCAGCGCCCTGATGGAAGACCCAAAAACCGACTCAGCCGCACGCTACTTTGCTCAACATCAGCAGCGTTTCAGTGCCGGTGATATAGCGCTCGGCATGGTGTTTCACAACTTGGGGCGCAACCAATTGGGCTTCGCATCGCTCTACTACGTCACCGACGTAGGTATTGCCATTGAAGCCGCCTGCGCAGCCTTGGATGACTTGCCCGGTTGTGAAAGCATTTAAACCGGGCGCCGGATAAAGTGCTACACCGCTTGCGGCCAGCTATTGGAAGGCTGCCCCGGCCAGTCCGGATTCTGCGGCAACTTACGCTGCAGGTGATGAAGAATAGCCGCGCGCAAAGTTTCCCCACCGCCGGGAATACCCTGATTGCCAAACAGGCGATTGAACTCGAACACGTAGGGGTGGTTACCCAGCATGGCAATGTCGAAGCCGGCATGATCGATACCTAAATCGGCCGCCAAGCGCTGCGCGAGATCAATGGCTTGCTGAGGTACCGGGCTGTAATCGACGCTGCCGCCGCGCGCGACATTGTTGTGAAAGCTGTAGTCCGAGCGCAAGCGCCAGTAAGCTGCCACCACCCGCTCACCCACCACCACGACTCTAATATCCCTGTCGATAGGTAAATATTCCTGGACATAGAGCACATCGGTTCGAGCCAAATAGGCCTGCCATTGAGCCCTATCCTCAATGAGCCAAACGCCTTCACCCATACTGCTCTTGGGCAGCTTAGCCACGAAAGGGGTATCCATTTGTTGCCAGAGCCGTTCAGCGTTTTCTGGGGTGTTGGCCAGAATTTCGGTCATAGGGGTGTGATCAGGCGCAACCATTTGAAAGGCCCGAGTCATTTCAATTTTATTGTGGCCAATCGAATAACTGGCCGGGCTCGGAAAAACCCGACATTTCAAACCGTGAGTCAGGGCGTTCAACTGCCAATACTGAGGGAATAAAACCCAATCGGCCGCCTGCAATTCGGCTTTATCGCGAAATAAGTTTTCGGCTTTTAAACAACGGGTATTGGGAAAGCCTAAGGTGCGGAAAACATCAAAAGAAACCAGCTGCATCTTGCAACTCGCGCGGAAGGAAGGCCGGCATTTTTGCCCAAAAATTTGCCGTCTGCAACTAGTATTTTGGGGGTTCTAGAATTGGCCCAAAAGCTGCCTAAAGAAACTAACGCTCCTCCCGACTCCGCATCTGGTCAAGCATCTTTCGGGCCTGAAGGGGGCGCTCCTGATGTTCGTAAATTTGCGCCGCCAAACGATAAAAACGCGGTTCTTGCGCTTCTTTTTCCAAGGACTTCAGGATCAGCTGCTCGGCCTGTTCCAAGTCGCTGCGACTGAGCGCCTCTAACGCCAAAGCGTACAGATAATAAGGGTTGCTTTCCCGATAGGCCTGGGCTCGCCCACTGAAGTAGTTCGCTTTCAAGGCATCGCCTTTAAGGCTGTATAGGTGGGCAAGGTTGCTAATCAGCGTCAAATCACGCGGGTCCAGACTCAAACCTTTAAGGTAAGCGGCTTCGGCTTCAGGATAAAGACCTTCTCGGCCGTAAAGATTGCCCAGGTTGCTCCACAAATAGGGAGCCTCTGGGTTCAACTCAAGGCCTTTGCGTAAATGGAGGTAGCTTTCCAATACCTGCTCGGCTACTGCTTCTTTGACTGGCTTAGTGTCGACTGCAACTGAGTCGCCCACAACAGCGCCCTTGGCGGTAACAGCCTTATTCACTTCATGGCTTTCAACAGGCGCGCTGGCCAGCAATTCCATAGCCCGGTTATTGTAATATTGGGCGGCGGCCTGTTCATCGGAGATCATCCGCTGGCGATAGTGTGCGCCGTAGCGCTCCATTTCCAGATCCGCCACCAACTGATGCCCCTGGGGCATTACCACCTTGGCGTTCACGTGGCGAAAAAAAGTCAGGGAATCGCCATCGCGCAAATCCCACATAGGCGGAATGTCTACTTCGTTGACCTTGGCTTCGAGACCCATCTGGCGACTCATAGCGACAAAGATCAAAGAGAAGCTAAGACAGTTTACTTCGCGCTCGGCAAAAGCTTCGGCCGCGGCTTTGGTGACGTAGGCGCTATAGCGTATGCCCAAGCCGCCGCGCGATGGAGGCTGCAACAAAGCGTGATGCAGCGCTGTGACCCGAGCCTCTGGATTGCGATGAGTGTATTTGAGTTCCTCGGCGAGGCTCTTCATCGCCGGCGAGAGCGCGAACAGATCATCCTCCGGCAATTCCGCGAGCCGCACTGGCCGGCCAAACAGCGCCTCGCCCTCAAGCGTGCGTTGCAGTAAGCCGGGTTCGGGCGCCTGTACCCAGTCGGGATGAGGTTCAAACCCGGTGCAGGCCGAAAGCATCAACGCCCACCCCGCGATCCAAGCTACCCGAACCATAACGATGCCCCCACTGCGCTCAAAAAATCGGAGCCCAGCTCGGTTGATCTGGCGGCTAACCGAGCGACCAGATCAAGCTGCTGATGACCCACAAAGTATAGCAATAACACAAAGGAGGCTTACAGACACTGCGCTGGCGCACAACGAAAAAATAGGCGCCTGCGCGACTCAGGCAATCAGGTATTCAGCCTGGCCAACCACTCGCTGGGCGCGTTGATCAAGCGCTAGACTTATGGGGTAACCGTAAATGGGGTGATATTCGACCGAGATAGTCTCAGGGTTTTCAAGCAGAGCCAAATAGATAAGCTCAAAATAGGCATCGATGGTCAAAGCCCGATCGGCGATTGGTACCGGCCGACTACTATCGCCGGTCAGCTCGAAGGCCGAATATACCCGCCGGTTTTCAACCCGGACTTTCAAGTCGTTATCAGTGCGCGAAAAATTGCGTCGGCTCAATATATACTGGTAGCTGGCAACGCCGCTCCAGCGCCAAAGGGCCCGATGGTAGAGAAATCGGTTGATGGGGCCTTGGGCAACCGCCTCATAGCGGGCTTCCAACTCCGCCAGCGCCGGCCCTGAAAGGGCTGCGCGGTTGGAGCAAATATTCATCGCGATCATCAAGGTGTACATAAATCACCATCCTTGGTTAAAAAGGTCCGTTGACCTGCTCGGGTCTGGACCAGAAACTGGACCAAACCTGGTTGCCGTGCACATAATAAACTGCGTCACCGTGCAGCCGGCTGCGGCCATTTCCGGCCTGTTGGGGATGATAATAACCCGTCTGGCCCTCATTTGTCTCGGCAATAATGGCCCCCACGGCGTTCAGTTGGGCCTGATCGCCCGCCAAGCCATTGACTTCGTAAAGATAGAGGCCGGAATCCAGCCACTCGAAGGACTCCCGCCGGGTAATGGGCAAAGTGAAGCGAAACTGATCCTCACTGACTTGGAGAAAGTTGAAGGCGCGTAAATCGTAGAGGGCGTCGCTCCAGCTGCCAAGTCCACCTACCACATGCCGGCTCAGGCTTAGCGGGCTATTCAGGTCCCGAACATCAAAGAGCTCAACTTTTACGCCCTGACTCTGACCGACGAACTCACCGGTTAAATCGACCTCCTGGCCGATCGACACCAAATAGTTCTCACCCAAGGGGTGTAAATAGGTGGAAAAGCCAGGTACTTCCAATTCTCCGGCAATGCGCGGATTCTCGTTGTCGCTCAAATCCAGCACATAGAGCGGATCTATTTGTTCGAAAGTGACAATGTAGGCCCGCTCGCCCAAAAAGCGTACCGCATAGATATCCTCATTGGGCTTGCCTATAGGGGTCGGCTGCTGCTCATTGGGCAGCGTCGCCACCACCTCCAGTTCATCGCTGTTTTCCTGCGAGCGCAGAACATTAAGTTGATGCTCCCGGCCTTTACTGGTGACCACTCTCAGGTAACCTTGCTGCTCGTCCATACTGAAAGATGGGTCGCTCCAGTTGAGCCTTCCCGGCACCTTGCCGGTACCTCGGTAATTGATCTGCCCGGTTTCCAAGCTGAATTTGTGCAGCCCAGTTTGACTCTCGCTCCAAGAGCCCACGGAGGTTCCTAAATACAAGCTGGCCTCCGAGACGTAGAGCCCTTGAATCACCGCATTTAGGCACACAGAGGAGACTAAAGTGCGGCTTCGCAGATCAAAGGCACTTATGGTCACCAAATCGGCGTAACCCTCATTGGGATTAATTTCTCGGGGCAGAAAACAATTGTCCTGAGTCACCAAAGGCATGGCTTGGCCGCCATCGACACTGTAGCTGGGCAAGAGCTCGTCAGTGGCGGCCGCGGCGATTCTGCGCTCATTGGCTGCCTGCACAGATGCACTCCCGGGCCGGGGTTCAAGGCCTTCCAGGCGGGGCTCGTAGCCCGTAACCAGATAAAGAATGGAGCCTATTTTTCGGCTATCGATCAGCTGGCCTTCTAACTCCAGACTCAAGGACAGCCGAGGGTTCTCCGGCGAGCTGACATCAAAAAGCTCAACTAGGGAGTCGCTACCGTACCAGTAAAGCTGAGACATAGCGCTGGGCAGCTCATCCCCTATACCAACCTGGCCCAGGTAGACATCGCTCAGGGCCACTACCTCTTGGGTTTGACCCTGTTGATCTTCAAGCAGATACAAATCGGATAGAATCCCATGGGCGAGCGGTTCAGCCCGGTGATCGAAGGTGATTTCAGTCAGTGGCGTGGCTTCCGCCCGCTCGGGATCAGTGGTCAGTATCCGTATAGCCTGTTGTTGCGACTCACCTGTCGGACTGGCCGGCTCTTCCAGCGAGGCATCATCGGCAAACTGCCAATAGGTATAATAGGCCGATTTGGCAATATAGAGCTGTTCTCCGTCGTACTTGATGCGGTCGGCCTCATCGACACCGGCAATGTGCACGTTGGTCCGTGAAAAGCCACCCCCGGTGGAATTGTCGGCGGGAACAGGCCCATCGGTTACCTCACCATCGCCAGAGTAAACTCGCGCGTTCTGACGCAAACGCACACCATTTTTTAAATATTGGGCGAAGTTATCGGCGGTGTGACTGGCGCTGAGAGGGTCGACTCCAGCCTCGGCCAAACTTAAGTGGCTGTAGTCGGGTGCAACCTCCTCTGGTTGAGGCTGCGCACCTGATCCTGAGCCACAGGCACTGAGCAATGTGC
>CAZKCY010000173.1:0-5814 GCA_964551155.1 uncultured Marinimicrobium sp.
ATGACGACTTTATCCAGCATGGGTGCGTATCCGTTGGTGCCAGAGGTTGCGGCGCATCACTCGATGATGAACAGTGCCTGATCGAACTCCACGGGCTGACCGTTTTCCACCAGGATGCTGCGCACCGTGCCGGCCTGGTCGGCCTCGATCTGGTTGAGCATCTTCATCGCCTCGATGATGCACAGCGTATCCCCTACCTGCACCTGCTGGCCCTCCTCCACGAAGGACTTCGCGCCCGGCGAGGGTGAGCGGTAGAAGGTGCCCACCATCGGCGAGCGCACTACATGGCCATTGGGTTCCTTGCTGGCCGGGGCTTCGGCGCTGGCGGCGGGCGCCGCTGCTTCGGCGCTCGGAGCTGGTGCCTGGGGCTGAGCGTAGCCGTAATTCTGGGGCGGCATGGTCATGTATTGAGTGTTTTTGCTGTTGCGACTGATGCGCACCGACTCTTCGCCTTCCTTGATTTCCAGCTCGCCTATGTCGGACTCTTCCAACAGCTCAATCAGTTTTTTAATTTTGCGAATATCCATTTGGCCCTCTCTTGAAGCATCTTATGGGTGATTAGAAGTAGTTGTCAGGCAGCCTTCAATTGTTCGAAAGCTGCCCTAAGCGCCAAAAAGTAACTATTGGCACCAAACCCGCAGATGACCCCGCGGGCAATATCGGAAAAGTAGGAATGTTGGCGGAATTGCTCCCGCGCGTGCACGTTGGACAGGTGCACCTCAATAAACGGAATTTCCACCGCCAGCAGGGCGTCTCTTAGAGCAACGCTGGTATGGGTAAAGGCGGCAGGATTGAACAGAATGAAATCTATACCTTCGCGACGGGCGTCGTGAATACGCTCGATCAGTTCATATTCGGCATTACTTTGCAGTGACAGCAAATGATGGCCGGCCTCAAGACACAACTCAGTGAGCCGTTGGTTGATGCCGTCAAGAGTTTGCGCGCCATAAATGCCCGGCTCGCGCTGACCGAGCAGGTTCAGATTTGGACCGTGTAGAACCAGAATCGTAGCCATTTTCAATCCTGTCGCCTTGGCTGCCTGAATTAGCGGGCGAGTTTGCCGCAAAATACTTCAGGTGTCCACGGCTTCAACAGTGAATTGCACGAATTTGTTAAAATGCCGACAAGTTTGCTGACGTTCGCATTAAAGTTGCTCATAAAACAGACTTTAAGCTTGGTGATTCAGGCTGTTATATAGCGATTAATGCTATTTGTATGCAAAATGACGCGCATTACCTACAAGATAGCAGGCGTTGTTCTAAAATGCACGAAAACAGCAATAACTTCGGCAATAATCCGCCTAGTTATGACTCTTCTTGCGTCTCCAGCAGGTTAAGCAGAGTTTCTTGACGCAAAAGCTGCGGCAAAACCAGTCCTTTGCCTTCGTGGTCGGGCGGGAACCAGAGATACAGTGGCACGCCGCTGCGTTGATATTCATCCAGAAGAGCGCTGATCTGGGGGTCTCGATTGGTCCAGTCGCCCTTGAGCGTCGCGACTCTGTGCTTATCAAATGCTTGCTCCACGGCATCGGTGTCGAGCGTCAAGCGTTCGTTGGCAAGACAGGTGAGGCACCAGTCGGCGGTCAGGTTGACGAACACCGGTCGCCCTTCGGCGCGCAGCTGGGCGAGACGTTCTGGGCTATAGGCTTGCCAGCGCGAATCCGGCTCGGCGTGCTGGAGCATCTGCCAGGGAAGGCCTATAGCCGCTATCCAAGCGAGCAGTACCAGGGCCCGGCTTAAATTCTTGAGCCAGCCGCTTGCCTGGCGGCTCTGTAACCAGCAGCCAAAGACGATCGCCAGGGCCCCGACGCAGACCGCGGCTACGGCGTTGATGCCGGCCTGGCGACCCAGCACCCAAAGCAGCCAGATGGCGGTCAGGTAGAGCGGAAAGGCGAGAAATTCCTTGAGACTGTCCATCCAGGGGCCGGGCCGCGGGAGATGGCGCACCAGTCCCGGTACGTAACAGAGCACCAGTAGCGGTAGCGCCATGCCCAAGCCTAAGGCCACAAAGACGCTCAGGCTGATGCCGGCCGGCTGGGTAAGCGCAAAGCCTAAAGCCGCGCCCATAAAAGGTGCGGTACAGGGACTGGCCACTACCGCCGCCAGCACTCCGGTAAAGAATGATCCGCCCAAGCCGGTTTTCTGAGTCAGGCCTTGGCCGGCGCCCATCCAGCGCGTGCCAATTTGAAGCAAACCCGAAAGACTCAAGCCCAGAATGAAAAACAGGTAGGCGAGCGCGGCGATCAGGAGCGGCGACTGGAGTTGGAACCCCCAGCCAATGGCTTCGCCTCCGGCTCGAGCGAGCAGTAACAGGCCCGCGAACACCACAAAGGAAACCACAATGCCCAGGCTGTAGGCCCAGCCATGCAGAGGCAAGCGCCCCCGGTCGGCCTGAGCCAGGCTCATCAGTTTTATCGACAGCACTGGAAACACGCAGGGCATCAGGTTCAGAATCACCCCGCCCAAAAGTGCGAACAAGAGCGCCTGGGGCAGCCAAGGTGTCTCGCTGGATCCGGAGCCAGCGGCGATCAGCTGTTCGGCCTGTTCGGCATCGATCGCATCGACGGCGTTTTGGGAGGGGTCGACTTTGAGGTAGTCGGTGTGGGGTGGGTAGCAGAGCCCGGCGTCGGCGCAGCCTTGGGATTCCACTTTAAGCACGAAAGTTTCGGCTTGTTCGGGCAGCTCTATATTGACGGTGGCGCCGCCGTAGTAAACGGCCATATTCTGTTCGAAAAACTCGTCGTACTTGTCGACACTGCCTTCGCTGTACTGGGGCTCAATCTGGGTGGTGTCGGCGCCCAGGGGTTCAAACTTGAAGCGCGATTTGTACAAGTAGTAGTCGGGCGCAATTTCCCAGTGCAGCACCAGTTGATCTTCATAGAATCGACTTTCCAGCTTGAAAGCCTCGGTGACCGGCAAAAAGTCGTTGCCGCCACTGAGGAGACTGACGCCATTGCCGGAGCTGCTTTGGGGCAGACCTTGAGCTTGGACTCCAGTGCTGCTAAAGAAAGCCGCGCTGCTCAACAATAGAGCCAGCCCGAGTGCAACAACAATGGCTATAGGACGAAGCAGAGAAGTCTTGGGCATTGGGTATAAAATTCTTCTGTGTTGGTAAACTCGGTGTAGGGCGAGAAGCTTGGTTTCGCAAGCGCGGGACCGGCGGGGGCTCCTCGACCTACAATTCCCCGCCGGGGTGCCTTTTGGCGCCGTCACCGAGTAAGATAGTTCTATGCGGTTGCCAAGCTCGGGCAATTGTCTCGCCAGCCTCGGTTTCGACGCTAAAAGACTGATATGGTTCGCATTGTAGCGGATATAAGCATCTTAAACTGCCAAGTTGCCGGCAACTTTTTAAAACACACCCTTGGGCCAAACGCTTGCCAGACTATGACTGACACGGGAAAACCGAGCACAGCGGCACCTTTTCGGAGATTGGTGCCGTATCTATGGTGGTGCCTTATCTTCTGGATGTTGGTGCTACTGCTGAGTGGGTGTCAAAGCGGGAAACCGCCTGCTGCCTCGGCCAGCCAAGCTTCAGTTCAAAGTGAGCCAAGGGTATCGGATCAGCAGAGTGCCGAAGAGCGCCGCGCTCAAGTGCTGGCGGAATGGCTCGAGCGGGCCGAACAAGCCCTGTTCGAGGATCGTTTGCTGACGCCAGCGGAGGATAACGCCTACGAGCGCTACTTGGCGGTACTTTATTTAGACCCGGACAATGAACGGGCGCGAACCGGCCTTCAGGCCATAGTGTTGCGCTACCTGGACTTGGCGCGCTCGGCAGCACGGCGGGGAGCTTTGGCCCAGGCCCGGGAAATGCTCGATCGGGCCGAACTAGTGGATCCGGGTAACCCTTTGGTGGATGAGCTGGAGGCCGAGCTCCAACAGGCCCGCCAGCATCGCAGCCAAAACGAGCCGCTCGCCGAGATCGGCGACAGCTACCTGCTCGACTCCCAGCGCCTGTCTGAAAAGGCGCCGGGATTGGTGCAAGAGCTGCACAACATAGCCGCTCGACTGCCCGAGACCGGCGATTTTGTTCTTATAGTCGCCCCAACCGATGCCGAAGGGCGCTGGATTTATCGGCAACTGCGCGAGGCGGTACCCGACTACCGGGTGCGGGGTAATATCCAGCTGGGTTCCCCGCCGCGCATTCAGCTTTTGCCTACTGACTGATGTGCCCGGCGGGAAAACTGCCTCGGCCTTACCTATAACGCTAATATGAGGAAGTGTTTATGAAACGTCTGTCGATATTGAATGGAAGCTTTGCGGGCGGTGCGCGGCGCTTGCACCGTTCATTAAGTGTTGGGGCGGCGCTGTTCGCACTGCTGGTCGCGGCTCCTTTGGCGGCCCAGCAAGAGGGGCCAAAAGCGGCCCGGCAGATTGAGGTCAGCGAAGCCCGGGTTCGGGTTCCGCTGCCCGGCAAGGAATTGACTGTGGCCTATTTTACCTTGCACAACCGCAGCGATGCGGCCCAGCACCTGGATGCCGTTTCCAGCCCTATAGCCGGGCGCGTTGAACTGCATCAGCACCGCGAAGAAGAGGGCATGATGCGGATGCGCAAGGTGGAGCGGGTGGCTCTGGCCGCTAACTCTCATATGGCGTTCGAACCCGGCGGTTACCATGTCATGCTGTTCGATCTGACTCGCAAACCGCAGACCGGCGAGGAAGTGGAATTGGTGTTGACCTTTGCCGATGGCTCCGAGCTCAGCGTGAGCGCGAAAGTGGAAAGTGTTTTCGATCGCCCGCACCACAATCACTAAATCAATGTAAGGAAGGAATCCCATGGCACTGGCGAAGATCGGACAGTTCTGGCAAGGCATCAAACGTAAACTGAGCGGTTCCAAGGGAGCTGCCGGGGGAGATTCCCGGAGTTCGATCTGGCTGCGCTTGGCTGCCGCTCTGCTGGGGGTGTATCTGCTGGTCGCTCTGGGGCTGGGAATTTACTGGAGCATGACCCCGGCGTTGTTTGATGTGCAGGAGCACACCGACCAATTGCTGGCCCAAAAGGGCCGATCGCCGGCCGCAGGTGCCACTATGGCGGCCACTCAGATAGCCGTGGTGGAGACCTTGTTGGACAAGAGCGGCGGCTATATCAGCAACGACATAGCGCCGCCGGGCCTCTGGCTGGACAATATGCCCAACTGGGAGTACGGCGTGGTGATTCAGATGCGCGAT
This sequence comes from uncultured Marinimicrobium sp., assembly GCA_964551155.1. Classification (GTDB taxonomy): domain Bacteria; phylum Pseudomonadota; class Gammaproteobacteria; order Pseudomonadales; family Cellvibrionaceae; genus CAZKCY01. The sequence goes on from CAZKCY010000173.1 coordinate 5,166, forward strand.
ATGAGCAAGGCGATGCGCGAAGCCTTCAGTCGCTCCCAGTCGCAATCCTTGGAAGACAAAGATCTGGCGTTGGCGGAATCGCGCTTTAACTTCAATACCGACAGCTGGCTTATGCCCGCGACCGAAAACCAGTACCGGGAAGGGGTTTCCTACGTCTATAACTATTTGGATCGATTGACCGGCGCCGAGGGGACTCGCAAAGAGGCGTCCTTTTACGCCCGCGCGGACAGTCTGCGCTACTGGCTGAGCAATGTGGAATCTCGGCTGGGCAGTCTGTCCCAGCGCCTCAGTGCCAGCGTTGGTCAGCGCCGGCTGAATACCGACCTGGCCGCGGGCGGCCGGGTGGATGTGGGTGAGACTCTGGTCAAGACCCCCTGGACTGAAATTGACGATGTCTTCTTTGAGGCCCGGGGTTCGGCCTGGGCACTGATTCATTACCTGAAAGCCGCCGAGATTGATTTTGCCGAAGTTCTGGAGCAGAAAAATGCCCGGGTCAGTCTGCGCCAGATTATCCGCGAATTGGAAGCCACTCAGAAGACGGTCTACAGCCCGATAATTCTCAACGGCAGCGGCTTCGGTGTTCTGGCTAATCACTCCTTGGTAATGGGCTCCTATCTGTCCCGCGCGCATGCGGCAATGATTGATCTTC
>CAZKCY010000174.1:0-5797 GCA_964551155.1 uncultured Marinimicrobium sp.
CTGGGATACCTTGCGCCGACTGGATGTCGGCGCAGCGCTTACTGGTATGTATTTACAGCGTGTCTCCGAGTGCCTTACCCAACGACTGCCCCAATACTTAGATGTTGGAATCAGCGAATTTCGCAAAAAAGCGATTCTAGCTAGTTAGATGGCTTTCGAACCTTGGGCCATTCCTTGCCATCCCCTATTCGCCATTCGACGCTCCAATCTCTGGTAAACTACGCGGCTCAGTGCAGGCCGAAGATTTTGGCGCGTTCGTTTTCGTAGGAGAAGGGTTCGCCGGTTTCTGCGGCGTCATGGCGGCGCTCATCGAGCTCCTGGTAGCGGGCAATTTCGTCATCGGGCATGTAATGCAGGCAGTCGCCGCCGAAGAACCAGAGCAAGTCGCGGTGCAGCAAGGGCATTAGATGGGGGTAGCTGGCGACCACCCGATTGATCAATTGTTGCCCTTCAAACAGAAAGTCGTCCTGTTCAGACAGCTGGGGCAGCGCCTCTAGGCGCTCGAGAAATTCCCGGTCTTCTTGGCTGCAGTCATCGAGCACAAAAGGTGGTTGTTGTTGGGCCCGGCGAACAAAATCCCGCAGCAGGCGCAGGTGATAATTCAGGTAGTGGCTATCTTGCAGGCTGTTGGCGCTGGCTGACATGGTTAACCTCATATCTATAAATTGGATCTGCTGGGCCAGTGAACCAAATCATCGCCTTATCCGAATGACTGGCGACCAAAGAGTAAACAAGCAGGAATATTATGACAGCTGCGCTTTCGATAAGAAATCTTAGCAAGGTATACGACAATAAGTTCGAAGCTTTGAGAGACGTTTCTCTGGATGTGAAAGAGGGCGATTTTTTTGCGCTGTTGGGCCCCAATGGCGCGGGCAAGTCGACGACTATTGGCGTTATTTGCTCCCTGGTCCGCAAAACCAGTGGTAGCGTCGAGATTTTCGGCGTCGACATTGATACCCATTTTTCCCAAGCCAAACAATACCTGGGCGTAGTGCCTCAGGAATTCAATTTCAGCATGTTCGAAAAGGTCCTGGATATAGTGCTTCAGCAGGGCGGTTATTACGGTCTGCCGCCACGCAAGGCAATGGCTCAGGCGGAAAAATACTTGAAGAAGCTCGGGCTTTGGGAGAAACGAAGCACGCCCGCGCGCATGCTCTCCGGAGGTATGAAGCGGCGCCTGATGATTGCCCGAGCCTTGGTGCACGAACCCAAACTACTGATACTGGACGAGCCCACGGCCGGTGTGGATATAGAGTTGCGCCGCTCCATGTGGGATTTTCTGCGCGAGATCAACGCCGCCGGCACCACCATTATTCTCACCACCCATTATTTGGAAGAGGCGGAGAGCCTGTGCCGGAATGTGGCCATTATCGACCGGGGTGGCATAGTCAAAAACACCAGTATCCGGCAATTGTTAAAAGAGTTGAATAAAGAAGTGTTTATCTTCGATTGCAGTGGAGAGCTGACCGACGCGCCCGAGCTCGAAGGCCACAGTGTCCGGCTATTGGATGAGCATAGTTTTGAGGTGGAAATCGAGAAAGGCCAGTCGCTCAACCGGCTGTTTGAGGACTTGTCCGCCAAGAAAATAGACATCGTCAGCATGCGCAACAAAGCCAATCGGTTGGAGGAGCTCTTTATGTCCATGGTGTCCACCAATCAAGACCTAGCCGCCAAAAAAGGAGAAACTCGTGGAGTTTAGGGAACAATGGGTGGCCTTTTGTACTTTGGTGCGCAAAGAAATCAAACGATTTACGCGCATATGGGTACAGACGCTGTTGCCACCCGCCATTACCATGGCCTTGTACTTCGTGATCTTCGGCAAGTTGATCGGCAGCCGGATTGGCGAAATGGGGGGCTTCGACTACATACAATTTGTGGTGCCGGGCCTGATTATGATGGCGGTGCTGACCAACTCCTATTCCAATGTCACCTCATCGTTTTTCAGTGCCAAGTTCCAACGCAGTATTGAGGAGATATTGGTATCGCCCACGCCTAATTACATTATTCTGTTGGGTTATTGTATTGGGGGTGTGACGCGCGGATTGGCCGTGGGAGTAATGGTGACATTGCTGGCACTGTTTTTTACTGACCTGCCTATCCATAGCTGGGTAATCACGATTTCTATTGTTACTCTCACCGCCATGCTGTTCGCTTTGGCCGGGTTTATCAACGCCGTTTATGCCAACACCTTTGACGATATTTCGATAGTGCCCACTTTTGTTTTGACGCCCTTGACCTATCTGGGCGGGGTGTTTTTCTCGATCGATCTGCTGGCGCCGTTCTGGCAAAGCGTGGCGCAACTGAACCCGATTCTCTACATGGTGAACACGTTTCGCTATGGCATGTTGGGGATTTCGGATGTGAACATCACCGGCGCAATCATTGGTCTGATTATCTGTGTGGTGACCTTGTTTTTCATTGCTTTGCACTTGCTTAAAACCGGCAAGCGGTTGCGCGCTTAACGCCTGCGGAGGCTGAATATTAGGAGAGTCCTATGACCGATCAGCGACAGATTCCCCTTGGGCAGGCCAGCGACTATGTCTCGGTCTATACGCCCGACTTGCTATTCCCTATAGCTCGCGCCGAATCTCGGCAAAGTCTGGGGCTTGAGGGCGGAGAGCTGCCGTTTTTTGGGGTTGACCTCTGGACCGGGTACGAGCTGTCTTGGCTCAATCAAATGGGTAAGCCTCAGGTCGCCCTGGCAGAATTTCGGGTGCCCTGCACGAGCGAATTCATTATTGAGTCCAAATCCTTCAAACTGTATCTAAACTCCTTTAATCAGACCCGCTTTGATACTCCTGAACAGGTACAAGGGGTCTTGCAGGCGGATCTAACACGCGCCGCCTCGGCCGAGGTTTCGGTGGCCTTGCGGCCGCTTTCGGAACTGCCATCCCAGATTTTGGCTCACCCCGAAGGGCAGTGTCTGGATGCTTTGCCGGTAACCATAGAGCACTATCATCCCAAGCCGGAATTGCTGCAGCTCGACAGTTCGGAAGTGGAAGAAACGCTCTATAGCCATTTGCTGAAAACCAATTGCCCGGTCACCGGGCAGCCGGATTGGGCCAGCGTGCAGATTTCGTATAAGGGAAGAGCGATCAAGCGCGAGACGCTGCTCGCCTACATCATTTCCTTTCGAGAGCACCAGGACTTTCACGAGCACTGTGTCGAGCGGATGTTTGTGGATCTTCTGGCGCGCTGTCAGCCAGAGCGGTTGAGCATCTTTGCTCGTTACACTCGTCGAGGGGGGCTGGATATTAATCCGTTTCGCAGCACCGAGCCGGGCGCAAGGCCTGAGGAAAGGCGCCTGTTGAGGCAGTAGCCCGCGAGCCTGCTAGACGATAACCTTGTCTTTGAGCTTCTCCGCGGCAGTTTCCAGGGCGCGGATAACCTTGCCCTTATCGTAATTACGCACTTTCTCAAGATCCAGGTACATGGCAAAACCCTCGGCGCGATCCTCAAAAAAGCTCTGGTTTTTGCCCAGATCTTTGCGGAAGCCGGCCACCTCGTAGACTTTGACCGGTTGGCTGAAGCCTTTCACGGTAATCTCGCCTTTGTCTCGGCACATGACCGAATCTTTCACCAATGACCAGGTTTCATGGGAAATCAGAATCTCGTCGGGCTCGGCGGCCGACTCCAGCCGGCTGGCCAGATTGACATGGGTACCCAGCACTGTGTAGTCCAGGTGGCTGGAGGTGCCGAAGGTGCCCACTGTGCAATAACCGGTGTTGATGCCCATACGAATTTGCAGCGGTTTCTTAATGCCTTGATTGAACCACTCTTGTTGTAACGATTTCATTTTTTTCTTCATGGCGATAGCCATAGAGAGGGCGTTTACGCAGTCCTGCTTGACCCCGCGACTGTTGCTGTCGCCGTACATCACCATAATGCCATCGCCCATAAACTTGTCGATGGTGCCGCCAAAGTGGGTAATGATTTTCGACATTTCGGTCAGGTAATGGTTGAGCAATTCGGTCAGGGCTTCGGCTTCCATCTCTTCGGACAGTTGGCTGAAATTTTTGATGTCCGAGAAGAACACGGTAATTTTTTTGCGTTCGGCCTGAAGCATATGGTCCTTGCCTTCATTGATCGCCTTCCACACCGGCGGCGGCAAATAGCGAGACAATTTGTAGGCCCTGATTTTGTGCCACTTCTGTTCGTTTTCCAGCTGCTTTTGGCTAAGCGTTAGTTTGTGCATGCGCTGATGCATGAACAGCGCATAGGCGAGGAAATAGGTGATTATGCCGATCAAGCTGGCGGCACTGATTTGAATGCTGCTGCTGAACATCCACTGGGGCTGATGGAAGGGCAAGCTTAAGAGTATTCCAGCAGCGAAGGCAGCGTTGTCCTCCACCCATTTGCGCAACCCTCCGGTCAGCAGGGCATTGAACTGAATCATGGTCAGAAACAGCGCCAGGGGCAGCATGCTGAAGTTGATTAAGCTAAGTACCACCCCAATAAGGGCCGCGTCTGTGTAGGAGAGCCAGCGGTTGATCTTCCGAAGTTGCTCACCTTGGCGCTTGTGGGTGAAGTGGTAGGTGAAATAGGCGTAAAGCAACAAAAAGACGATGGCGCCGATGTATATGGGATCCAGCTTGTCCCATTCCATGTAAGACGCCAAAGTTCCCGCAGCCGCGAAGCAAATCAGCGCGCGGAAATAATATTGTTGCAGAGGTGAGTCCGTCTGAGCTGCCTCTAGGGGGGAGGATCGCTTTATCATCTTCGAGAGGACCTTAATTAAGAGGGCCTTATTGAAAGCATCTTATTATGGAAACTAGCCTTTTTTTACAGCCTTTACCATCTAGCATCTTGGAACTCGCAGGCATAACCGGCACCTATTAGACGTTTTTTGAATCAAAATGTCTACGCTCCTCCGGTCGTGGCGTCTAATGCAACATTTCTTTAAAATCTCGATAGTTGCGTCGATCAATTGGTTTTCGCCTTCATGCTATGATGGCGGCAAATTTATAACTTAGGAAAGATAACGATGGACGCTCTTGAAGCCTTGCATCAGCGCGTTTCAGTAGCGAAGTTGCAAGCTCCGGCACCTGATAAGCGGCAGCAGGAAGCCCTTTTTCGAGCCGCAACGCGCGCCGCCGATCACAAGCACCTTCAGCCTTGGCGGTTCTTGGTTATCGAAGGGGAAGGGCTCAATCAATTGGGCGAGCTATTCTGCAAGGCAGCTTTGGTCGACGACCCTCAAACACCTGACAAGGTTTTGGATTCTCTGCGAAGCAAACCGCTGCGCGCGCCGATGATTCTGGTGGCAATCGCAAGTTGCCAGGAGCACCCTAAGGTTCCGGTCGTTGAGCAGATAGTCTCAACCGGCGCGGCGGTGCAGAATATGCTGGTAGCAGCTCATGCTCTCGGCATTGGCGCTTTCTGGCGCACCGGCGCCATGGCATACCATCCCAGGGTGCTAAGCGGGCTGGGTTTGGGAGAGGCAGAGCAGATCGTCGGCTATTTGTATCTCGGCACCCCCGTCAAAGCTGTACCCTCCCCGCATCCGGTAGATCTGGCGCGCTTTTTTACCTCCTGGCCAACGGCATAGCGTTGCGTTTATCGATCCAGTTGTGTACATTAGCGGCCCTTCGAGCTGGCCCCCCAGGGGAATAGCGAGAAGAGGTTATAAGGTGGCCGAGTGGCTGAGCCGCAGGCAACGCCCGAATGGGCGGTAACGCGCACGCAAAAGGCGGGCGCCTCTCGCCGAATACGCAGAACTAGAAGAACAGACAAAACAGTTTATTGGTGAGGTGGCCGAGTGGCTGAAGGCGCACGCCTGGAAAGTGTGTAACGGGCA
>CAZKCY010000175.1:0-5776 GCA_964551155.1 uncultured Marinimicrobium sp.
GACTAAATATCGCGCCTCTTGCCTTTCGGGATGAGAGGCAATGACGTAGTTGATTTAAATGAATTGATTTATATGAAAAGGAGCTGGAACTAAATTATGGCTAATACTCCCTCAGTAACCGATACGGTATTTGGCAAACTCTCCGACGACCGGCCGGTGCACCAATACACCCTTAAAAACGCCGGCATCGAAGTCAGGCTGCTGAATTACGGCGGTATTGTCACCCATATATTTGCTCCCGACCGCGACGGCAAGATGGCCGACATAGTTCTGGGATTCGACGAGCTGGAGCCCTACCTGACCGATTCGCCCTATTTTGGCGCCATAATCGGCCGCTTCGGCAACCGTATCGCCAAAGGCCGCTTTGAACTCAATGGCCAACAGTTTCAGTTGGATCAGAACGATGGCAAGAACCATCTGCACGGCGGAAATGAAGGGTTCGACAAGAAGCTATGGGACTCAAAGTCGTTCAACGACGAGCGCGGCGTGGGAGTTGAATTGAACTTGGTCAGTCCCGATGGCGACCAGGGCTACCCTGGCGAGCTGGAAGTGACGGTGGTGTATACCCTCACTGAAGAGGCCGAGTTACTGATCGACTATCGAGCCAAAACCGACAAGAGTACCATCGTAAACTTGACCCACCACAGCTATTTCAATTTGGCGGGCAAGGGCGATGTGCTCGAGCATCAGCTGGAGCTGAATGCCAGCCAATACACGCCAGTTGAAAAGGATCTGATCCCCACTGGGGAGTATGAATATGTTGGCGATACGCCCTTCGATTTTCGCGAGCCCCATGCCATTGGCGATCAGATCGACGCCGATGACGACCAACTGAAAGCGGCCAACGGCGGCTATGACCACAACTTTGTAATCGACAGAGGTGGCAGAAAGGATCTGGTATTGGCCGCTCGCGCTTCGGAGCCCAAATCGGGCAGAGTGCTCGAAGTTTATACCGAAGAGCCGGGTTTTCAGTTTTACTCCGGCAACTTTCTCGATGGCTCGATTAAAGGCAAAGGGCGGAAATTTCCCCGCCACGGCGGTTTCTGCATAGAACCCCAGCATTCCCCCGATGCGCCCAACCACGCTCAGTTTCAGTCCACTGAATTGAAGCCGGGGCAGGTTTACGCTACAAAAACCAGCTTTCGCTTCACCAGCGAGTAATCCGCTTTCACGCCGGGCGCCCAGCCCGGCAACACGTTTTTCCTCCGCGCCGCCTTCCTTAGCCATTTTCCGATCCAAACTCTTCCCCTCTCGGGGTGACTCTTTGCGCAATTACTGATATATAATAATACAAATGTTGGCTCGAAAGTCGTCCCTTGATTGAAAAGTCAGGTTCTAATAATGATAAGGGGTAAGCAAATGGTTGGACGCGGACTGATCTTCATTTTGGTGGCGATTTTCCTTTTGGCCGGCTGTGATCGCGTCGATCAAACAGAGAATCCCTTAGATTCCAGGCTCCTCAGCCCCAATGGCGAACTCAGCGTCGAAGTAAGCCTAAACGAGCAGGGTCAGGGGCGCTATCAGGTTAGCCGCTTGGGCGACACAGTTTTGTTGCCTTCGGCTTTGGGGATGGACTTGAACGACGCCCGGTTCAGCAAGAATTTGCAGCTGAGCGGCGTGTCCGCGCTTAAAGTGGTGGAAGATCACTATTCCATGCTTCAGGGCAAACGCCTCGAAATCGAATATCGGGCCAACGAAAAGCGCTTCAGCTTCGTCAATGCCCAAGGCGATAAGATGGATGTCATCTTCCGTGCCTCCAATGACGGCATCGCATTTCGTTACCACTTCCCCGGTCAATCGAGCCTGCCTAGCCAAGTGGTCGCCGAGGTGACCTCTTTCCATTTTCCGGACCAGGCGCGCGCCTGGTTGCAGCAAATGCAGGTGGTCAACACCGGTTGGGAAGGCACCAATCCAGCTTACGAAGAACACTATCAGATGGATATACCGGTGGGCACTCCCGCGCCCACCGAAGCGGGTTGGGTCTTTCCGGCGCTGTTTCGCTCCGGCGATAGCTGGGTTTTACTGAGCGAAGTGGGTATGCAGAGTAATTTCCACGGCTCCCGTCTGGCTCCAGAATCAGCCGGGGGCGAATATCGCGTCGGTTTTCCCATGCCCGGCGAAGTGTTCACCGGCGGCGATTTGTTGGCTGAAGATACCCGACCATTTTCATCGCCCTGGCGCACTATAACTCTTGGCTCGCTCGCCACTGTCGTCAACTCCACCATGGGCACAGATTTGGCCGAGCCAGCTGTGGTAACGAACACCGGCTTCGTAGAGCCCGGTTTGGCCAGTTGGAGTTGGGGTCTTCTGAAAGACGATTCGGTCATCTACGACATTCAGAAGCAGTTCATAGACTACGCGGCTGACATGGAATGGGAGTACGCACTGGTCGACGTCAACTGGGACCAGAATATCGGTTACGAGCGCATGCAGGAGCTGGTCGACTACGCCCAAGCCAAAAACGTCGGGTTGTTTCTCTGGTACAACTCCTCGGGTGACTGGAATACCAGTCCTTACACGCCCAAAAGCCAATTGCTGACTCGAGAGCAGCGGCGCAAAGAGTTTGCCCGCCTGCAGGAAATGGGGGTAAGGGGAGTGAAAATCGATTTTTTCCCCGGCGATGGCCAGTCCGCCATGGCCTACTACCGCGATATTCTTCAGGACGCCGCCGATTTCCAGTTAATGGTCAATCACCACGGCTCCACTTTGCCGCGCGGTATTCACCGTACCTTCCCGAACATGATGACCATGGAGTCGGTGCACGGTATGGAGATGGTGACTTTTTTTCAGGAAACCGCGGATCGGGAAGCCAGCCACTCTGCCATGCTGCCCTTCGCGCGCAATGTGTTTGATCCCATGGATTACACGCCCACGGTGTTTCGCGATTTGAATAACCCAGCCGTGGAGCGCCGAACCACCAACGGTTTTCAATTGGCGCTGCCGGTGATTTTTTTATCGGGTATTCAACACATAGTAGAAACCCCCGAAGGCATGGCGACGGTGCCCGAGTACGTCAAAGATGTCATGCGCGACCTGCCCGTGGCCTGGGAGGAAAGCCGCCTGGTCGAAGGTTTCCCCGGCAAACTGGCAGTATTCGCCCGGCGTAAGGGCGAGGTCTGGTATGTGGCCGGAATTAACGGCGAGCAGCAGACTAAGGAGTTGACGCTGTATTTATCTTTTATCGGTGATCGCGACGGCACTTTGATCACCGACGGCGAGACGCCGCTAAGTTTCGTGCGCGAGCCGGTAACTGCCGGCGAGGTGCCGGTAGCGCTCAAGCCGGCCGGCGGTTTTGTAATAATTTTCAATCCTAAATAGAAGAGGTCCACAATGAGTATTCGAACTATATTCACCGGCCGGCTCCTAGGCCTGGGGTTATTGTTTACCCTTGGCTTGGCAGGTTGCGCCACCCAAACCGACTCCGAGCCGCAAGCAGCCATGGCGGAGCGCGATGGCACCTTTACCAACCCACTGTTTCCCAACGGTGCGGATCCTTGGTTGGAGTACTGGCAGGGCAACTATTATTTGACCACCACTACCTGGACTGCTGAACTGGTCATGCGAAAGTCGCCCACGCTAGCAGGGTTGGCTACCGCCACACCGGTGAACGTCTGGTCCGATGCTCATCCGCTGCGCAACGCCAACTTCTGGGCCTTCGAGTTCCATCGTTTGAAAGGCCCCAACGGTTTTCGCTGGTATGTGATGTATACCGCCGGCAGGAAGGCACTCTCGATCATCAGCACCTGAACGTTCTGGAAAGTGTCGGCGACGACCCAATGGGCCCTTACGAATACAAAGGCGCCATGATGCCCGACGTCTGGAATATCGACGGCACCTACCTGAAGCATAACGGCAAACTTTACCTGCTCTATTCCCAGTGGCAGGGTGATGAGCAGCGCAACCTGATCACCGAAATGGAAAACCCCTGGACTCTGAAAGAGGGCTCTCCCCACGTAGTAGTCACCCGCCCCGAGCTGGAGTGGGAAATCAGCGGCCGCAAGGTCACCGAAGCGGCGCAGATTCTGCAGCGTAACGGTCGCACTTTTATGATTTATTCGGCCAGCTACTGCAACACCCCGGATTACAAGCTGGGCATGATGGAGCTGATAGGGGATGATCCTCTCAATGTTGACGCTTGGAAGAAGTTTCCCGAGCCAGTATTTGAGCGCGGCAACGGTGTATACGGCCCGGGCCACAATGGCTTTTTCCAGTCGCCGGACGGCACCGAAGACTGGCTCGTCTACCATGGCAACTCCTCGGTCGAACACGGCTGCAGCGCCACCCGCTCTCTGCGGGCGCAAAAGTTCACCTGGAACGAAGATGGCACCCCGAACTTTGGCGAGCCGGTGCCAGAAGGTGAGCCGGTGGCTCGCCCTGCCGGTGAAAATGGTCCTCTGGTAACCGGTGTTCAGGGTCAGCAATACCAAGTCGTCAACGCGACCAGCGATTTGTGCTTGGAAATATCCACCAACCCCGAAGACAACGGCGCCCGTCAGGCGGCCTGTACTCCCAATAATGGCCAATGGGTGATGGATGCGGTTACCGATGGCTACTTCCGGATCGCCAATGTTCACGACAGTAAATTTTTGGAAGTGAAGGACTGCCGAACCGAACACAATGCTCCGGTGCAGCAAGCCGCCTGGCGCAACAATGCCTGCCAGGAATGGCAACTGAAAGCTGGCGAAGATGGCCACTCGGAAATTATTAACCGGGCTACCGGCAAGCCGCTCGCCGTGGTGGGTTGCTCTGCATCTCAGAATCAGGCGGTACGGCAGCAGAACGAAGATAGCCCCTGTAAGCAGTGGCGCTTTCTGCCCATGGGCGAAGTGGCGATCCTGAGCGAGCAAAGTGGTCGGGCGGTCAGCGTTGCCGATGGCGCTCAGAGCCTGGGAGCAAACATCGAACAGATGGCTTGGAGCTACGGCGACTCTCAGAAGTGGCACTTTCAGGCTACCGATGGTGGTTACTTCGAGCTGCGTCCAAGCCACGCCAATGATCGTTGCCTGGCGGTAGCCGAAAACTCGATTGTTCCGGGTGCCAACCTGGAGCTGGCAGAGTGCGGTGTGAAAACCGGCCAGTGGCGCTTGAAGTTCTTGGAAGGCGGTGCCGTGGGTCTGATTAATCGCTACACCAACCAGGTTATGGACCTGGCAAGCTGCGGACTTGCCGACGGCACCAATCTGGCCCAGGGGCCGGATCTAAATACCAAGTGCCAGCGCTTTCACCTTCGCTCACCCAACTAATTGACTGAGCCCAGGCTCACCGCAAGCCTCGGGGTATTTCCCCGGGGCTTTTTTATAGGGCTGGATTAACGTTCTATGGGAGCGCCCGGTTGGCCTCGCGGGTATCGTTTGGGAAACGCCTAAGAGCATTTTTTTACGAAAAAAACCCTTGCAAGACTCTTTTTTGTATTATAATATAATTTTACTGGTTGGGCAGATCTTCAGCAAAGGCTGCTTCCGAGAATTCCAGTCATGTGATCTCTCTAGTATTGCTTGTTGTTTAGTCAAGCAACCTTCCGCCCTTTGCCTTATGGCAAAGGGCTTTTTTTATTTTGGGCCATGATTCTTTGGACGCCGGTTACCAGAAGCGAATGTAAATAGCCGCGACAATACCGACGATAATCACCGAATGGATGAGGTCCCATTTATCGATTCCGGCGCGAATCGCAGCGCGCTGCTCGCTATTCAGCGATCCGTAGGTCAAGCCACTCAGCTGGGACTCGCTGGCGGGTTTGGTAAAGAAGCTGGTAGCAATCACCAGCGCTACTATCGCT
>CAZKCY010000176.1:0-5762 GCA_964551155.1 uncultured Marinimicrobium sp.
CAGCAGACTGGAAGAAATGCCGCGCGTGGCGGGGGTGACGCTGCGGGAAAATACCATCCGCGCCTTCGACGACATGATGGGGGAAACCATACTGCTGTTTACGCTGGTGAGTTTACTCATGGCCGGGGCCATTGCCTTTGCCGTGGTGTACAACAATGCGCGCATTGCTTTTGCCGAACGCGGCCGAGAGCTGGCCAGCCTGAGAGTGCTGGGTTTTACCCGTGGCGAGGTGGTCTACATACTGCTGGGAGAGCTACTGTTGCTGACGCTGCTTGCCATGCCTTTGGGGTTTTTACTGGGTGCTGGACTCTGCTGGACAATGAGCTGGGCGCTGGCAACGGATCTGTTTCGAATTCCTTTGATATTGACTCCGGCGACCTACGCTACGGCGGCTGCCGTGGTGCTTCTGGCGACCCTCCTGTCGGGGCTAATAGTGGGTCGCTCTCTGGCCCGGCTGGATATGGTGTCGGCGCTGAAAGCGGCTGAATAACACAACTGAACCGAGAGAGGCGAGCAACGCAATGACAATGCCCAACCGTCGAACCATGATGTTGATCGCACTGGCCCTGCTGGTGCTGGTTATTCTGGGGCTCAGTTTTCGCGCACCGCCGGTGCTGGTTGATAGCGCGCTGGTCGAGCGTGGACCTTTTCGGGTAACCGTTGAGGAGGAGGGCCGCACCCGGTTGCCTGATCGCTACGTGGTTTCCGTTCCGGTCGCGGGTTATTTACATCGGATTGCCCTCGAGCCGGGTGATGCCATAGCACGCGGCGATACCCTGTTCGTGCTCAACCCTAGCCCGGTCGAAGCACTGGACCCGGAAGCCCGCGTGCGCGCTGAGCTTGGCCGAGCGGAGGCGGCCCTGGCGGTGGCCCAGGCCCAGGTGGCGAGCGCGCAAGCGGAGGCCGAGCTGGCCGCCAGGGAGTTGGAGCGGGTAGCTGGGTTGGTGGCGAACGGGCATTTGCCTGAGGAGCAGCTCGATCGCGCCCGCGCGCGCAATAACGCGGCTCAGGCCAGCTTGCGCTCAGCCCGTTTCGGGGTGGACGTGGCCCGGCACGAACTTGAGGCGGCGCGCTCGGTATTGAGCCTGGCCAGTGACGGACAAGAGGCTCAATTACTGGAAATCGGCGCGCCCATTGATGGCGTGGTTCTGACCCGCGAACGACAGAGTGCGGGGCGGGTACAGGCGGGGGAAACCCTAATGGTGCTGGGCGATTTGGCCGGTCTTCAGGTGGAGGTGGATCTGCTCTCGCAAGATGCCGTGCGCCTTAGCCCCGGTATGAGCGTGGAGTTGGAGCGCTGGGGTGGAGACACGCTTCTAACCGGGCGGGTGCGACGCATCGAACCCGCGGCTTTCACCCACATTTCCGCTTTGGGCGTGGAGGAGCAAAGGGTTTGGGTAATCGTCGATTTTACCGGCGCGCAGGAAGATTGGCAGGCTTTGGGGGACGGCTACCGAGTTCAGGCTCGCTTTATTCTTTGGGAGGGAGAAGAGGTGTTGCAGACACCGGCCAGCGCGCTGTTCCGAGAAGGTGATACCTGGGCCACTTATGTAATCGAAGACGGTCGGGCGGTGCGCCGTGTTGTCGAGCCCGGCCGCCGCGCCGGTCTGATGGTGGAAGTCAAAGCTGGCCTGGAAGAGGGTGAACGCGTGGTGCTGCACCCGGGGCAGGATGTTGAGCCCGGCAGCCGAATTGACATGGGAGACTAAGCTCGATTGCATCTCGCCCCTACAGTGACAATACTGTAGAGAAAGAACATCGAGAGCAAAGATCGGAAATCCAACCGAGAGGAGCCGGACATGGCGGCGCGGAACGTCACGCAAAAGCTGATTCAATCTCACCTGCTAGAGGGCGAGATGCGCCCAGGCGAAGAAATCGGCTTAAAGATTGATCAGACCCTGACCCAGGATGCCACTGGCACCCTAGTGATGCTGGAGCTTGAGGCTATGGGCCTCAAGCGGGTAGAAACCGAGCTTTCGGTGCAGTATGTGGACCACAACCTGATTCAGGTGGACAACCGCAACCCCGACGATCATCTATTTTTGCGCAGTGCCTGCGATAAATACGGCGTCTATTACAGCCAGCCCGGTTGCGGCGTGAGCCACGCGGTGCATATGGAACGCTTTGGGATTCCGGGCAAAACGCTGCTCGGCTCTGATAGCCACACTTGCGCTGCCGGTTCGCTCGGCATGCTCGCTATGGGCGCCGGCGGTTTAGCCGTGGCGCTGGCTATGGCGGGCGAGCCCTTCTATTTGCCTATGCCCAAGGTCTGGGGCATTAAGCTCACCGGCAAGCTGCCCGACTGGGTCAGCGCCAAGGATGTGATTCTGGAAATGCTGCGCCGGCATGGTGTCGATGGCGGCTCGGGCAAAATTATCGAATACTACGGCCCCGGGCTCAAACATCTGAGCGCTATGGACCGGCACGTGATCGCCAATATGGGCACCGAGTTGGGCGCCACCACCACGGTGTTTCCTGCCGACGATCAAGTGAAGGATTTTCTGCAGCGCCAGAACCGGCCGGAACACTTCGAGCCTTTGGAAGCCGATGCCGGGGCCAAGTACGACGAAACCGATGAGATCGCTCTTGATCGCCTCGAGCCTTTGATCGCTCTGCCGAGCAGTCCGGGCAATGTTACCCCGGTGCGCAAGGTCAAAGGTCGGCCCATATACCAGTCTTATATAGGCTCCTCCGCCAACCCCGGTTTGCGCGATATGGCGGTGCCGGCGATGATGTTAAAAGACCGGCGGGTCGCGGATAAGGTTTCGCTGGACATCAACCCCGCCTCCCGCCAGACGCTCGAGAATTTGGCTCGCCAAGGCTGGCTGGCGGATTTGATTCACTCCGGTGCGCGCCTGCATCAAACTGGTTGCAACGGTTGCATCGGCATGGGCCAAGCGCCGGCAACCGACCAGATCAGCTTGCGCACAGTGCCGCGCAATTTTCCGGGTCGCAGCGGCACGCCGGAAGATAAAGTCTATTTGTGCAGCCCGGAAACCGCAGCGGCCTCGGCGCTGACGGGCGAGATTACCGACCCGCGCGATTTGGACATGCCTTACCCGAAATTTGATCCGGAATGGTCCGAGTTTATTGCCGACTCCAACATTCGCGCGCCGCGCGAAGACGGCGAACTGGTGGCCCTGGAAAAAGGCCCAAACATTGTCGAGTTGCCCGAGTTTGAAGAACTGCCCGACGAACTGGAATTGCCCGTGCTGTTAAAAGTCGGCGATGATATTTCCACCGACGAGATTATGCCGGCCGGGGCCAAGATATTGCCCTATAGGAGCAACATTCCCGAGATCAGTGAATTTGTTTTTCAGGCGGTTGACGATAGCTATCCCCAACGGGCCAAACAACATCGCGAAACCGGCTCGGCGCTGGTAGGCGGGCGCAATTACGGCCAGGGCTCCAGCCGCGAGCACGCGGCTTTGGCGCCGCGCTATTTGGGGGTGCGCTGTGTCATCGCCAAAAGCTATGCCCGCATTCATTGGCAGAATTTGGTCAACTTCGGCATTTTGCCGCTCACCTTCGACAGCAAAGAAGACTACGATAACCTGGAGCAGGATCAGGTGTTGGTATTGAAGGATCTGCACAAAGCTTTGAAGAAGGGCGACTCTATAGAAGCGCGCAATCGCGATACCGACCAGAGCTTTAAGCTCAAACACAGCCTCAGCAAACGGCAGGTGAATTTGGTTTTGAAAGGCGGCTTGCTCAACGTTATGAAAGAGCGGCTTGAAGAAAAGCAGTCTTGAACCCCAAGAGCAGTCTTGAACCCCAAGAGCAGTCTTGAACTCCAATAAGAGTCTTGAGCCCTAAGAACGTTCTTGAACGATAAGCAGTCCTGAGGAGAACTACTCGAATGTGGAAACTTGTCTTTACCGGCGACCTGGTCACCGGCTTTGAACGCCAGGAAGCGATCGAGAACCTCGCGGATTTATTGAATAAAGAGCCAGACGAAGTGGCCGAGCAATTGTTTGTTGGCCAGCCGGTGGTAATAGATACAGTGGCAACCGAAGCCGAAGCCAACCGCTGGCGGCGGGATTTTGTCGAAGCCGGGGCGCTGTTGATGGTATTGCCCGCCGACGAACAAACCCCCGGCGGCCACCCTTATGCCGGTGCCGATCCGGTCAATACCAATGTTGAAGAGCCCACGCCCGCTTCAGTTACCTCCAACATACCCGGTGTGCGCCGGCGCAATCGGGCCTTTGTTGCGCTCGGCATGGTGGCGGTTTTTATCGCCATAGTGGTGCTGCTGTTTGCAGAGCGGAGTGCATAAGCTTCTCCAATCCATGTAGGGTGGGCACTGCCCACCGAAAGAAGCTCCGTTTAAAACCCCAATGGTGGGCCGTGCCCACCCTACAAAGCGCTTAACTCTTGCGGTCGCGCCTGCGCCGCATAAACCCTTTGTGAATCTCCGCCAACACCAGCACCGGGCTGGTGGCAGCGGCGATCAAAAGCCAGTCCGAAAGACTCAGTGCAGCGACTCCGAACAGCTGTTGGCTCCAGGGCCAATAGGTAAACGCCAATTGGAAAACCAGCACCAGCGCTATCGCCACTAGCGCCGGACGCATGCCTTGCCAGTAGCGCTTATCCCAAACCGCATCGTTCAGCGTGCGCGCGGTTAGCAGATAAAAAATCTCGAACATCACCAGCGCATTGACCGCCAAGGAGCGGGCGTGCGCCATGTCGTCTTGCTGCCCCAGTTGCCAGCGGAACAGCCCGAACACTATGGCCGCGCCCAGGCCTCCAACCAGCAAAATTCGAAGCAGCAATTGCTGGCTGATTAGGCCCTGTTCCCGTGGCCGGGGTGGGCGTTTCATAATGTTGGCCTCGGCGCCTTCAAAGCCGATGGCCACCGCCAATGTCACGGCGGTGACCATGTTCACCCAGAGTATCTGCAAAGGTGTGATGGGCATGACCCAGCCGAACAGAATCGCGCCCACTATCACACTGGCTTCGGCCAGGTTGGTGGGTAATACAAAAACAATGGACTTGACGATGTTGTCGTAGACTTTGCGCCCCTCGGCCACGGCGCGCGCGATAGTGGCGAAGTTGTCGTCCACAAGAATAAAGTCCGAAGCCTCTTTGGCCGCATCGGTGCCTTTGCGGCCCATGGCCACGCCTATATCGGCACCGCGCAAGGCGGGCGAGTCGTTGACCCCGTCGCCGGTCATAGAGACGGTATGGCCGGCGTCCTGCAGAGTTTCCATCAGTTCCAGTTTGTTTTTGGGGCTGGTGCGGGCGAAGATGTCGGTCGACTCGGCCATGTCCTGCTGTTCTTTCTCGTCGGCTTTGTCCCAGTCGGCGCCGGTGACTACTTTGTCGTCTTTAAGGCCCAGCTCCCGGCCTATGGCCGCGGCTGTGGTGGGGTTGTCGCCGGTAATCATCACCACCCGAATGCCGGCATTGTGGCATTGGGCTATGGCGTCGATAGATTCCGGGCGCGGCGGGTCGCTGAGTCCGGCCAGGGCCACCATCACCAGGCCCGACTCCATGTCTTGGTGCTCCAATTCTTTCTTTTCGCTGTCGACCGGCTTGTAAGCCAGGCCTATCACCCGCATGCCTTTATCGGCCAGAGCGTCGATTTGTTTGTTCCAGTAATCTTGGTCCAGATCTTCAGGGCCATCGGGGCCCAACTGTTTTTCGCAGCACTCGAGCAATCGGTCGGGCGCGCCCTTGATCGCCATTTCCCGCTCGCCTTCGGAATCGTTGTGCAGGGTAGCCATGTAGCGTTTTTCGGACTCGAATGGCAGGGTCGCGAT
>CAZKCY010000177.1:0-5711 GCA_964551155.1 uncultured Marinimicrobium sp.
ACGTTACATCAGGGCGATGTACTTACTGAAAGGGAACTCCATATATTTGAGCAGAATCTAAGACGTTCCAAGGAAACGGCGCTGAAAGACTACGTTTCGCTCATGCACATTGCGATCGATTTCATCCGGGAAAACTCCGCCAACGAGGAGGAAGCCCGTGCCAAAGTTATTTCCTTGATGCAAGGAGCGTTTTTCAGTGAGGACGGTTATTTCTATGCCTACACGAAGGACGGACTGACGCTTGTTCACGCGGCCCAGCCGGACCTGGTAGGGCAGGATCTCTATAATTTCCGGGACAGCAGCGGCAATTATCTGATCAGAAGCCTGATTCAGATTGCTGAGAAGGGTGGCGGGTATTATCAGTATTTATGGCGCCAACCTTCCACGGGCAACGAGGTCGATAAGGTAGGTTATGTCGAACAGATCGAGGACTGGCAATGGATGTTCGGCACAGGGCTGTACATCGATGATATAGAGACCGAAATGCGCTTGATCGAGGCCGGAGTGGATGCGAACGTCCAGCAGACTCTAATTGTCATTCTGGCGGCGCTAGTGGTGTCGATCGTGATCGTCGTATCTGCGGCAATCCTGTTCAACGTACACGAGCATCGCCTGGCGGACCAGAACCTGAAAGATTTGAGTCAGAAGACGGTGCAGCATCAGGAGAAGGAGCGCCGCCGGGTTTCAAGGGAGCTGCATGATGGCATCAATCAATTGTTGGTCTCGGTAAAGTACAGGTTGGAGACAGCCATGACCCATATTCCGGCGACAGAATCTGCTGCCCAGGATGCCCTGATGAAAGGGGGTGAGGTATTAAACCGGGCAATTCAGGACGTAAGACGGATCTCTCATGACTTACGCCCGAGTGTCTTGGATGACCTTGGGCTATTGGCAGCCCTCAACCAGTTATTGGAGGACTTCCATGAACGTAGCGGTATTCGCATGGACCTGGATATTCAACCCCCACGTAGTTATATCTCTGACGAGGTCGCGACTACCTTATATCGCATAGTCCAAGAAGCGCTTTCCAACATTGAAAAACATGCCCAAGCCACCCGGTTGACACTGAGCTTGGAGGAAGATGCGGAAGGGCTGTTTTTGTGTATATCGGACAATGGCGTAGGTATCGATAAAAAAGTCATGTACGCAGGGCGCGGAATAGGTTTGCGTAATATGCGCGAGCGCGTGGAGTTCTTGGGTGGTGAGTTTGAAGTCACGTCGCGGCAAGGTAATGGAACTCGGATTATGGCCTCATTCAAGCAGTCCCAGGCATAGCTGAAACAACAAACTCTGAAACGGCAAGGGAAAGCCTCTTCCTGTTGTTAAACAGACGGTAACCGTCCTATGAATACATCAGAATCGGAACTGAAAGTCATGCTGGTCGATGACCACATCCTGGTCCTGGAAGGCATCCGGGCACGGCTGGAACAGGGAGAAGGTATAAGAGTTGTTGGTCACGCCACCGACGGACTGGAAGCGCTTGAGCTTGTGGAAGAGCTCAATCCCGACGTCGTTTTGATGGACGTTAGCATGCCCAACATGAACGGTATCGAGACCACCAAGGTCTTTCACGACCGCTATCCTGATCTGAAAGTTTTAATACTTAGTATGCACGACAACCGGGAATACATTTCCCAGCTCATGTTTCATGGTGCTAAGGGATACCTTCTCAAGGATGTGTCCTCTGAAGAAATGATTCGTGCCATTCACACAGTCGCCGAGGGCGCGACCTACATCTGCCGAGCGGCAACGGAATCCCTCTTCCGCTATGGAGAAACGGCAGGGCACGTGGAGCACAAGCTTACGCGGCGTGAGGAAGCCATTCTTGCAAGGGTGGCCAAGGGGTTCAGTAGCAAAGCAATATCCAATGAACTCGGCATTAGCGTGAGAACGGTTGAGACTCATCGGCAGAACATCAAAACCAAATTGCAATTGAACACCACAGCGGAACTGACGAAGTACGCTTATGACCAGAAGCTCATATAACCGCTGGCTCCACAACAAATACAAAAAAAGATAGCACCTTCTCTGATGGGCTGATCTTCGGCTACGCCTATAGAAGTCTAGGAGGCATAAAATGAAAACAAAAGTCCTTCAGTTTTTTTCAAATCTTACAGTCAGCAAAAAGCTTTATCTTGGGTTTGGCCTGGTTCTTCTACTGACCCTCGCTGTGGCAGGCACCGGTTTCATGGCAATTGCTGCCATTCTCGACCGCCAAGCCTTGATGTCCAATATCAGCTTGATCAACGTTTCGGTCAATAAGGCAGGTGAGCGCCAAGCCGTTTTTGCGGCGTCCGGAAGCGAGCAGGCAAAAACTGATGTTGAGAGCGAAATGACGAAAGTCATTGCTGTCCTGGATCAGTTGATATCGCAGACATCAGACCCCGAGCATCGAGACCAGTTCCAGACCATGGCGACTCAGAGTCGTGACTATCTGTCACAGTTTGTGGAATTGGTCAGAGCTCGCTTGGATGCCCGAGCTGCCCGCCAGGCTATGGAGACGATGGCGGACCAAGCGTTTGCCACCTTTGCCAATCTTCAAGACGAGTTCTTTGCACGGACCCGCGAAATCCTGCGCTCCGGCCGACTGTCTAACGACGATCCACTAAGCCTCGCAGAGACGTCGGCTTCGCTGTCAAGACAGGTCGCAAACCTCCGTAAAAGTGAATTTCACTATATTGACACCTACGCCCCGGAAGCGGTTGAGCGTTGGGAGACAACTTTTGCGGAAATGCTTGAGGTGGCAACCGATCTTGCTAGCTGGCAGGAGGGTTCCGAGGGGGCAGCGTTGAATGAGGCGATTGACGCGTTGATGAGCTACAAGGGGGCTTTTTCCCGGTACCAGCAGACTCAGGAGCTGAGTTCCCGCGCACAGGAGAAAATGAAGGAAATCGCAGGGAATGTAGTGAAGGGCGCCGAAAGTGCTTATGAGCGC
Source organism: uncultured Marinimicrobium sp. (assembly GCA_964551155.1). Classification (GTDB taxonomy): domain Bacteria; phylum Pseudomonadota; class Gammaproteobacteria; order Pseudomonadales; family Cellvibrionaceae; genus CAZKCY01. The sequence goes on from CAZKCY010000177.1 coordinate 2,936, forward strand.
CAGCACTCGGCAATGGCCTTCGTCGGCGAGGCATCTTATCTCACGTTGGGTCTCATCAGTGTAGCCGCGGTAGTCCTGGGCCTACTATTCGCATTCCTCAATACCCGCCTGATTCTGGTCCCCCTTCGAAGTACTGTAAAAGCGGCACAGCGAATTGCGGCGGGTGATTTGAGCAAGAATCTAGAGGTCGGGCGCAAGGATGAGTTGGGGCAGCTTCTGGGGGCCATGCAGTCAATGACGGAAAGTCTGAGAGACCTGATAGGAAGGATCAGTGAAAGCATCGCCCAGGTTGCCACCCAGGCCGATCAACTCTCCGGCGTTGCGCAGGAAACGAGCAGGGGCGTCAAGCGACAGAAAGAAGAGACAGATCAGGCAGCCACCGCCGTAGAGCAAATGGCCGCATCGGTGCTTGAGGTGGCCCAGAGCGCAAATCGTGCGTCCGAAGCGGCGGTTGATGCCGATAAAAAAACCCAGGAGGGCGGAGTCCTGGTCCGAAAGGTAGTTATTCAGATCGATCAGTTGAAGGATGTGGTTGAGCACTCTGCCCACTCAGTGAATAAGCTTCACTCCGAAAGCCAGCAGATTGGCAAGATCCTGGATGTCATCAAGGCGGTAGCCGAACAGACCAATCTGTTGGCGCTCAATGCAGCGATTGAAGCCGCCAGAGCGGGTGAGCACGGGCGGGGGTTTGCAGTCGTGGCCGACGAAGTGAGGGCATTGGCCAGCCGCACCCAGAGTTCGGCAACGGAAATCGAGGCACTCATCGGAAGCCTCCAGTCGGTCGCTGACACCGCCGTCTCGGAAATGGAAACCAGCTTCAAGCTGACCGGCAACACCGTGAGCCTTGCCAGGGATGCCAGCACATTACTTACGGAAGTAACCACGGCCGTGTCGACCATCGAACAGATGAACCAGCAGATTGCATCCACCGCGGAGGAGCAAGGCAGCGTCGCAGAGAATATCAGCGCCAGTGTGAACCGTGTTCGCGAAATCGGGCAGGCAAGTGCTGAGGCTACCCGGCACACAGCGAGCGCCAGTGCTGAGCTGGCAAGGCTGGGCAGTGACCTGCAGAGCGTCGCAAGTCGGTTCACGAAATAAAGTTATTGCGCAGATGCTCACGTCACATTTGTTGCTCTACACATGATCGGTATCAAGGCAAATTCTCAAGTTCATCCATGACCGCAAATGAACAAATTCCGAAAAGGATCCAGCACTTCGAACACAAAATCCGTAACAGCCGTGTCGCTCGATATTGCTCAGACAAGTAACTTCACCATAACAAGGAAAACATCATGAAGTTCAGCACCCTGGTTGGGATTTTTATCTTAGTAACATTCGTTACCACAACAATCGCTCAGGAGACCACCAAAATTGGCCTCAACTATCCCAAGACGGGACGTTACGCCGAGCAAGGTCTGCAGCAACGCATGGGCGCGTTCATGGCGGTTGAGGAAATCAACGCTGCTGGCGGCATCCTCAATAAACCTGTTGAGCTTATTTTTGGCAACACCGGATCCAACCCTGTCCAGGGGGCAGAAAATACTGCGCGGATGATTGACAGAGATAACGCGGTGATGGTTTTCGGGGGAATTTCCGGCTCCGTCGTAATTGCCTCTAGCTTGGAGGCAAAGAAGCGTAACCGACTCTATTTCGGCACTGTCTACGCTAATGAAGTGACCGGCGTCGCTGCCCACACCCATGTTTTTCGTGAACCATACAGCGCCGATATGGCGGCGAAAGTCATAGGTCGTTACCTGAGCGACGAGTATGCCGGCAAGAAGTTCTTCTACATCACCGCCAATTATGGCTGGGGATGGTCCACCGAAGCCTCTGTGCGGGAATTCACGAACACCACCGACACCAGTGAACACCGGACCGTTCTGACTCCCTTCCCCAAGGCCCACATCAGGGACTTTTCAGAGGCGCTTCGAGAGGCCGCCACCAGCAATGCGGATGTACTCGTTGTGGTGTTGTTCGGTGGCGATATGGTCCGCACTCTGATATTGGCCCACGAGCTGGGCCTGAAAAAACGCATGCAGATCGTTGTTCCGAATATCACCCTTAGCATGGCGAATGAAGTGGGGCCGACCATTATGGAGGGGGTTATAGCGGGCTCTCCCTGGAATTGGCAGGTGCCATATAAGTACGGTTATAAGCGCGGCCAGCAGTTTGTCGAGGACTTTTCCAAGCGTTATAACCAGCGTCCTTCAGCAGAGTCAGCTACTGCCTACAGTGTACTGTATCAATACAAGGAAGCGGTTGAACGCGCGGGTACTTTCGACACCCAGGCGGTGATTAAAGCACTTGAAGGATACAGATATAGTTTTCTCAAAGATGAACAGGAATGGCGGTCCTTTGACCATCAAAACGTTCAAACCGTATACGCGGTAAAGAGTAAGCCCCGTGACGAGGTCACTGCAGATGAATATAGGGGAGACTACTTTGAAATCGTTCGCAGTATGAGCGGTGATGAGGCTGCCCAGTCCGAAGCAGAATGGAGGGCCGAACGCATCGCGGCGGGGAAGCCCGATACCTTACAATAATCTGACCATGCCCAAGAACTCCGAAAGCCAAGATCATGGGCATAGTTGTCACTTGACCGTGACCTCAATCCCGAAGCGGCCCATCACCATGGGCCAACCACATAGCCCAGTTTTTCCGGCAGCCACATGGCAATGCCCGGCACCAGCATCACCAGCAGCAGGCTCAACGCCATGGCGGCGATGAACACCAGCGTCCAGCCGACGGTGTGCTCCAGGCGGATATTGGCGATCCG
>CAZKCY010000178.1:0-5703 GCA_964551155.1 uncultured Marinimicrobium sp.
TGAGAGCCAAATAAAATCAACCCCAGGCGATCGCTTTTGCGCTCCTGAACAAAATCGCCGACCACCAGTTTGGTGGCTTGCAGGCGGTTGATGATTTCGCCGCGGTACTGCATATCCTCAATTTTCATGCTGCCGGAAATATCCACCGCCAGCAGCAGGTCTCGGCCGCTGCTGGGGAGGCTCTCGGCTTCGCCGACCCACTGGGGATTGGCGGCCGCGGTCAGGCAACCGAGCCAGATCAGCCAGAGAATCAACTGGGTCAATTTACCCGTGCCACTGCGGCCGGGCTGCTGTTCGCGCAGCTCGGCGACGCTTTTGTAGAAGGGGACTTTCAGCGCTGGCTCGCGCTTCTGGGCCGAGGGCAGCAGCAGGGCAAACAAGGGCAGTGGCGCCAGCGCCAATAGCCAAGGCCATTGGAAATCAAGCATGGAGGCCGTCCCCCTGGGTTTTCTTAATGGGAGCGGGTTCGGCTTTTGCCGAGTGATTCTCGATCCAGTTGTTCGCCAACTGGTGCAGGGTTTCGACATCCGCCTCGGGGGCGCGCTGGTAAGGGCCAGTGGCAAGCACCTGGCCTTCGCCTTGGGTAAAAGGTGTTTTCGCCCCGGGCAGGCTCTGGTCGAGAAACTCCAGCCAGGCCTCGCCTTTGAGGCCGGCCACTTGCTGGCGCGGGAAAGCGGTAAGCGCCGCGCGCCGCAAGACCAAGCTGAGGTTTTGCAGGTAGAGCGCCACCTCGCCATTTTCCCGGTACAGGCGGTAGGCCGACTCCAGTTCGGCTTTGGCTTGCTCACGATAGCGGCGCTGGCGCTGATGCCGCCGCCAGTAGAGAAAGCCGGCCAGCAGTGCCGCGGCCAGCACCGCGATTAAAACCCACCAGCCCCAGGCCAGCGGCCAGAGGCCGACCGGTTCCGGCAGGTGAATATCGCGCAGCTGGCTGAGTGGATCAGTTGTCGTCATAGAAGTTTAAAAACATTCATAGCAATTAAAATCGGTTAACGCCGCCTTAAATGGGTGTGGAGCTTTCAACTCGCAGCCCTCGGGCGCCGGCCGGCATTTTTGCCGAAGCGCTCGCGCACCAGCCGCTGAACATCGTCGGTAGTGGCGTAGGACAACAGCGGCAATTTTAAGCGCTGACAGCTTCGGGTCAGTTGCTCCAGATTCTGTTCGAACTTGTCTCTATAGGCTTGCTGGAAGCGGCGATCCTGAGCCGGCAGGCGGCATCGGTTGTTTCGGCCATCGGTGACCGTCAGGCTGGAGTTGCTGGCCAGGTTGCGCTCGAGCGGATCGTAGAGATGGATCAGGGTCAGATCCACATGGCGCGCCAGCTCAAACAGCTGTTGCTCGCACTGGCGATCAAAGTCGTGAAAATCGCTCAGAATAAACACCGCGCAGCCGGGTTTGGCGATGCGGCGGGTATCGGCCAGTATTTGCTGCAGGCTCAGAATCTCGCCCTGGGGTACCGGGGTGTTCAATTGGCGATTGTAGTCGTGCAGCTGATGCAACAATTCGAGTACCGCATGGCGACTGCGCCGGGCGCGCACATCCCGCTGTTGCCGGTCGCCAAACACCTGTCCGCCCACGCGATCGCCCTGGTTTAAGCCGGCCCTGACCAACAGGCTGGCGATGTGACCGGCGAGCACTGATTTGAAACACTGGCGGCTGCCGAAAAACATCGGCGAGCGCTGATCCAGCACCATAAACACCGGCCGCTCTCGCTCTTCGCGAAAGATTTTGGTATGGGGCACCTGGGTGCGGGCGGTGACTCGCCAGTCGATGGTGCGTACATCGTCACCCGGCTGATAGAGGCGTACTTCCTCAAAGTCGATACCGCGGCCGCGCTGGCGGGTGCGGAGCCCGCCGGTAAGCAGGCTGCGCGCCGGTTGGCGCGAAAACAGCGACAGATCCCGGGCGGCAAAGCGCAGCCGGATGAGGTCATTCAACTGGCAGTAGGCGCCGCTAGGGTTCAGGTCTCTGACCTGGATGGCGTTTGCTGGGCTTGGGCTCGACAGCTTCATGGGGTTCCTAGGCCAGGGGCACCACTTCCAACAATTTGTCGATGACTCTGACGCTGTCGATGCCGGTCGCTTCGGCCTCGAAGCTCAGAATCAGTCGATGGCGCAGGCAATCGTGGGCCACCGCCTGAACGTCGTCGGGGCTGACAAAATCCCGCCCCAGCAGCCAGGCGTGGGCTCGCGCGGTGCGGTCAATGGCGATAGTCGCGCGCGGGCTGGCGCCGTATTCGAGCCATTGGGCCAGTTCGCCGTCGTAATCCTCGGGGCGGCGGCTGGCGTTTATCAACTGAACTATGTATTCCTCGACGCTTTCGGCCATGTGCACCGCGAGAATTTCTTGGCGCGCACTCATCAGCGTTGCTTCGCTGACCTGCGCTGGGGGTGCTGGCGCGCGGGCCGCGGCCTCAGCGCGGGCCAGGCGCAGTATCTGGCGCTCGGCGTCCACATGAGGGTAGTCCACCAGTACCTGCATCAGAAAGCGGTCCAACTGAGCCTCGGGCAATGGGTAGGTGCCTTCCTGCTCGATGGGATTCTGGGTCGCCATCACCATAAACAGCGCCGGCAGGGGATAGGTAGTGCTGCCGACGCTCACTTGACGCTCGGCCATGGCTTCGAGCAGCGCCGACTGAACCTTGGCCGGAGCCCGGTTGATCTCGTCGCTCAATACCAGGTTGTGAAAGATCGGCCCAGGTTGAAATTCAAAGTTGCCCTGTTCGGGACGATAGATATCGGTGCCGGTGACATCCGAGGGCAACAAGTCAGGGGTAAATTGAATCCGGTGAAAATCGCCTTCTATAGCCATAGCCAGGGTTTTAATGGCCTTGGTTTTTGCCAGGCCAGGCGCACCCTCAACCAGTAAGTGACCATCGGCCAGCAGGGCCAGAAGCATGCGCTGAACTAGATGCTCTTGGCCGACAATTTGTTCGGTGAGCCAGGTGTAGAGAGTTTGAATTTGCTGGTGTGCCGACATGGATTCCTACTTATTGTTGCGGTTGATTGAAAAATGATCAAAGCCCGAGTTCTTTATTGCCAGGCTCGCTGATAGCCGCACTGGCTGGCTAGCGCGGCAGCCGTCGCCTGAGTAGACCTGCTAAGTTGAAGGCGGTTCCTTCGTTTTTCAATGGCTCCGTTAAAGTTTGCACATAAATCCTCCGAGAACTTTCTGAATGCTGGCTGAGTCCGGCTTCTGGGTCGACAAGCACTGGCAGAGGGGGCCACACTAGGCTAGATTGAAATCAATAATGAACAAGCGCAACTATCTGGCTTAATGCCCTTGAGGTTCGCTGCGAGCTCGGCGCCAGAGGCGCTTAACGAATTTCGGAGGGAATTGTGGAAAGTAAAATTACCGCTGTGGATGATTCCAAGGCTTTCTTGAGACAACTCAGCGAGCACGCCAAAGAAGTGTTGGATACATCGGAGTTTGAAGCCTGGGAGGAGTTTGCCAAGCAGTACTTTGATCGCTTTCCTCTGGATGAATGGGAAGGCCGAAAAATTAAAGACATCTTTGGGGCTGTTTACAGCTGTTGGCTAATGCTCAAGCAGTTCGACCCAAAAACCCCCGAGGTGCGTATTTTCAACCCTGACCTGGACGAAGATGGCTGGCTTTGTCCGCACACTGTGCTTCAGGTGCACCAACGGGATATGCCTTTTCTGGTCGATTCGATCCGCATTGAACTCAACAGTCGCAATATCGCCATCCACGGTATCAAAAGCACGGTAGTACGCTTGAAGCGCGATAAAAAACATCGCCTGGCCGAGCTGTATCCACCACCGCCTCCTGGCATGGGAGCGAACGGTGCGAGCGAACCCCAAGTTCCCGAAGATTGTGAAAAAGAAGCGCTGATCTATATGGAGATCAGTTTGCACAGTAATAAGAAAATTCTGCGCGAGCTGATTAGCTCATTAAAAGCGGTTCTCAAGCAAGTGAAGGCGGTGGTGAACGCCTATCAACCCTTGCTTGAGGTGACCGACGACTGTGCCCGCAACTTGGATCGCATTACCCAGTTTCCGCTCATTGAACGAGTGGATGAAGCAAAGGCTTTTTTACAGTGGCTGCGCTCCGACAACTTTACCTTTCTCGGTTACGTTGAATACGATTTGAAAACCCGCGACGGGGTGCAGGAGCTGCACGAAAATCCCGCCAAGCGTTTGGGGCTTTATGCTTTGGAGAAAGGCGAGGCCGATGTCAAAGTTTTGGATGATGACAACCCGGGCATAGCGCAATTTTATTTGTCGCCCAAGCTGATTGCTTTTTCCAAATCCGCAGCCCGCTCGCGAGTGCATCGCCATGCCTATTCTGACTATGTGGTGGTAAAGCGCTTCGATGAAAAGGGTGAAGTCTGCGGCGAGAGCCGATTATTGGGGCTTTATACCTCGACGGTTTACACCATGAGCCCCTTGCTGATTCCGATAATTCGGGAAAAAGTGGATCAGGTTTTTATTCGTAGCGGTCTGGATCCGTCGAGTCACGATGGCAAGGCGCTGCGCCAGATTTTGGAAACCTTTCCGCGCGATGAGCTGTTCCAGAGTAGTACTTCGGAACTTTATGAAACCGCTACCGGTGTTGCGCGCATAAACGAGCGCTATATGGTGCGGCTGCTTATGCGCCCAGACGCGTTTGGGAAGTTCGTCAACTGTCTGGTATACGTTCCGAGAGACCTGTTTTCCACCAAAATTCGGATAAAAATTCAGGAGATGTTGGCGCGCGCTATCAACGCCGAGGAGTGGGAGTTTACCACTCATTTTTCCGAATCGATCCTGGCGCGGGTGCACCTGGTGTTTAGAGTTGATCCCGAGGAAAAATTGGATTACGACCCAAAGCAGCTCGAGCAGAGGATCGTCGAAATTACCCGTTCTTGGGAGGATCACCTATCTGAGGCCTTGGTGGACGCACGCGGCGAAGAGCAGGGCGTGAAACTGCTCGAGCGCTACAAAGAGGCATTCCCGTCCGCCTACCGGGATCACTTCGACGCTCGCACAGCGGTTCAGGATATTGACTATATTGGTACTCTGGACGATGCCGGCGAATTGGCAATGAGCCTTTATCAACCCGCGGACGCCGAACCTCATACTTTGCGCTTTAAGGTATTTCGGCGCGATCATCCGCTGGAGTTGTCCGACGTGATTCCAGTGCTGGAAAATCTCGGGCTGCGGGTAGTTTCCGAGCACCCTTACCACATCATTGATAGTGAGGGTGATTCGGTATATTTGCACCACTTCAATCTGTTGTTCAATCTGTCCGCGAGAGTCGATGTTAAAGCGGTAAAGAAAACCTTTCAGGAGGCGTTTGCCGCCGTTTGGCACGGCCACGCCGAAAGCGATGCTTTCAACCGTCTGGTGCTCGGAGCGCGGCTCGATTGGCGGGAAGTCATGATGCTCAGGGCTTTGGCCTGCTATATGCGCCAGACGCTGTTCAATTTTACCGAGAACTATATAGCCCACGCGCTGGTTAATCAGGTCGAAATCAGTCGCGATTTGGTGGCTTTGTTCAAGGCAAAATTCGACCCTCGGTTAAATAAAGGCGAGGACGCTGGTGCCGAGCGAATCCAGCGCCTGCGGGAAAAAATCATCACCGCCCTTGAATCGGTTGCCGATCTCAGCGAAGACCGGATACTGCGGCGCTACCTGGCACTGCTGGATGGCAGCCTGCGCACCAACTATTTCCAGACTCTTGACGGTGAGCAGCCCAAGGAAT
>CAZKCY010000179.1:0-5686 GCA_964551155.1 uncultured Marinimicrobium sp.
CGGAAGACTGCAAATACTGCCCCCAGAGCGCCCGCTACGATACCGGCCTGGAGCGCGAGCGGCTGATGAAGGTGCAGAAGGTGCTGGAAGAAGCCCGCGCGGCCAAGGCCAGTGGTGCCACCCGCTTCTGCATGGGCGCGGCTTGGCGCTCGCCCAAGAATCGCGACATGGGCTATGTCACCGACATGGTTCGCGAGGTCAAAGCCTTGGGCCTGGAAACCTGTATGACGCTGGGTATGTTGGACTCTGAGCAAGCCAAGCAGTTGTCCGACGCCGGTCTGGACTACTACAACCACAACCTGGACACCTCGCCCGAATACTACGGCGAAGTGATCACCACCCGCACCTATAAGGATCGTCTCGAAACTCTGGATAATGTTCGCAAGGCAGGCATGAAAGTCTGCTGCGGCGGTATCATCGGCATGGGCGAGGAGCAGACCGATCGAGCCGGGCTGCTGCAGCAATTGGCCAATATGCCCGATCATCCCGAGTCGGTGCCGATCAATATGCTGGTTAAAGTGGCGGGCACCCCTTTTGCTCAGGAAGAGGATCTAGACCCCTTCGAGTTCATTTGCACCATCGCCGTGGCCCGAATCCTGATGCCCGCCTCGCACGTACGCCTGTCAGCCGGGCGCGAGGAAATGAATGAGCAGATGCAGGCTCTGGCTTTCCTCGCCGGTGCCAATTCAATTTTTTACGGCGAAAAGCTGCTCACCACAGCCAATCCCGAGGCCAGCAAAGACATGCTGCTGTTCAAGCGCCTGGGCATTGAACCCGAGACCCGCGAGATTCACGCTGACGAAACCGAGCAGCAAGCCGAGCTGGTGGGCGCGCTTGAAGAGGCGCGCAACGACAAGTTCTTCTACAACGCCGCCAAGTAATCCACCTTCGCCGGGCCGCTTGCGTGGCCCGGCGTTCATGAGTTGTTCAACTTCGTGAACCAGCCTTCCTCTCTCGATCAAACCCTGGCGGCGGCGCTGCGAGAGCGTCGCCAGCGCCACCTTTATCGCCATAGACGCCTGCTGGAGTCGGCTCAAGGGCCCAGCATCCGTGTCGATGGCAAAAACTACATCGGCTTTTGCAGCAATGACTATTTGGGCCTGGCGAATCACCCCAAAGTGGTGGCCGCCCTTCGCCGGGGCGCTAGCGACTGGGGTGTGGGCAGCGGCGCCTCCCATCTGGTCAATGGTCACTCGGCCGAGCATCAGGCGCTCGAAGAAGAGCTGGCGGCTTTTTGTGGCCGGGAGCGGGCGCTGTTGTTCTCGACCGGCTATATGGCCAATTTGGGCGCGGTAACCGCGCTGCTGGGGCGCAAAGACGCGGTATTTGAAGATCGGCTCAATCACGCCTCGCTGCTCGATGCCGGTCTGCTCAGCGGCGCCCGCTTTCAACGCTTTCAACACAATGACCTCGAAGATCTGGAGCGCCGGCTGGTTGCCTCTGAGGCAGAGCGCAAGCTGATCGCCGTCGACGGGGTATTCAGCATGGATGGCGACAGTGCTCCGCTCCCCGAGTTGGCGCAGCTGGCCGAACGGCATAACGCCTGGCTGATGGTCGATGACGCCCACGGCTTCGGCTGTCTGGGGGCCACGGGGGCTGGCAGTGCCGAGCTGCAGGGCCTGAATCAGCAGCAGCTGCCGGTATTGATGGGTACGCTGGGCAAGGCAATGGGCACTTTCGGGGCTTTTGTCGCCGGTAGCGAGACCTTGATCGAGACCCTGATCCAATACGCCCGCAGCTACATTTACACCACGGCCCTGCCGCCCGCCGTCGCTGCCGCCACCCGGGTCAGCTTGCGCTTGCTACAGGAGGAGGCCTGGCGACGGGAACATCTTGCGCGCCTGATTTCCGATTTTCGCGACGGCGCCCATGCCTTGGGGTTAAAACTAATGCCCTCGGAAACCGCCATTCAGCCTCTGATCGTCGGCGATGAAGCCCGAGCCTTGAGCCTGGCTGAACAGCTCGCCGAGCGGGGTTTGCTGGTGATCGCCATTCGCCCACCGACGGTGCCGGCTGGCAGCGCACGGCTGCGTATCACGCTCTCGGCGGAACACAGCAGCGAGCAGGTCGCACTCTTATTGGAGGCTCTGGCAGATTTGACCCAGAGTGCTGCCGATGAATGATGCCATCACTCCTATTTCGGCGCCTCGAGCCGAGCACAGGCCTTTGGCAACGCGCCATTATCCAGCTTTGGGGGCGGTGGAGGCCGATCCCCTAGTGCTGCTGCATGGCTGGGGCTGTGACAGCGACAGCTGGCAGCCGCTGATTGCGGGGCTGCGCGAGCTGGGTGAGGTGATCACGGTGGATTTACCGGGTTTCGGAGCCAGTCCGGAGTTGACCGATTTCAACCTCGAAGCGCTGCTGCAGCAGTTGCAGGACAGTCTGCCGGCGCGCGCCACTTTGATGGGCTGGTCTCTGGGCGGCATGTTGGCGGTAGCGCTGGCCGAGCGTTGTCCCGGGCGAGTTGGTCGAGTCGTTACCCTGGCCTCGAATCTCTCTTTTGTCGCCCAGGACAGCTGGCCCGCAGCTATGGCCGAGCGAGTCTTTCGGGATTTCCGCAGTGGTTTTGAAACCGATCCTCAGGCGACCTTGCGCCGCTTTGTCGGCTTGCTGGCCAGAGGCGATGAGGATGAGCGAACCCTGCTTAAGCAGCTGCGGGCTCAGATGAAGGCTCCCCAAAGCTTAAATTTCAGTTGGTCTGCGGCGCTTGCGCTACTGGGCGGGTTGGATAACCGCGGCGCCTTCGCCCGCCTCAAGCAGCCGGGCCTGCATATTTTCGCCGCCGCCGATGCTTTAGTACCTTTGGCGGCCGCTGGCGGTTTGCCGCCAATTAACCCCCGTCAGCGCATTGAGGTAATTTCGGGCGCAGGCCACGCTCTGCACTGGAGTCACCCGCAAGAAGTTCTGGGGCACTTGATTCGCTTTCTGCGCGCGACCGCCGGTCAGCTGGATAAGCGCCGTGTGGCCAGCTCCTTCAGTCGCGCGGCCGCCAGTTACGATAGCGTGGCACGCCTGCAGCGGGCGGTTAGCGAGCAATTACTCAATTTGTTGCCGCCGCCGACCAACCGGCTGGATTTTCAGCTTTTGGATCTGGGCTGCGGTACCGGTTATGTGACCGAACAATTGGCGCGCCGCCAGGCGCCGGCGCAGGTGGTGGGTCTGGATTTGGCCGAAGGCATGCTGCAGTTTGCCCGGCGCGAACGCAGCGGGGTGACTCGCTGGTTGTGTGCCGACGCCGAAGCCCTGCCGCTGGCGAGCGACAGCATGGACCTGGTTTATTCGAGCTTGTCGATTCAGTGGTGCGAGCAGCTACCCGAGCTCTTTGGGGAATTGCGCCGAGTGCTCAAGCCTGGAGGCGCGCTGCTGTTCAGTACTTTGGGGCCCCGTACTCTCTGGGAGCTGAAGGCGGCCTGGCAGCAGGTGGATGGCTTCGTGCACGTCAATCGATTTCAGCCCCAGGCGGGGGTCGAGGCGGCCTTGCATCAGGCGGGCTTCGGTCAGCTTCAGTGGCAGCGGGAAGAGCGGGTTTTGCGCTATCAGGATTTGAACGAGCTGACCCGCGAGCTCAAAGCTTTGGGAGCTCACAACGTCAACCGCGGCCAGCCCGAAGGTTTGACCGGGCGGCGCAAGATTCTGGCGCTGAAAGACGCCTATGAGCGCTACCGAAGCCAAGGTCTACTGCCTGCCAGCTACGAAGTTTACTACTGCCGCGCCACTCTGGCGCCGACCGATAGCCATTAACGCCTGAATGAGGAAACATGACTAAACGCGCTTTTTTTGTCACCGGCACCGATACCGGGGTGGGCAAAACTCAAGTGGCGGCCGCGCTGCTTTACGCGGGCCGGGAAGCAGGTCTGAGTACTGCCGCGCTCAAACCGGTGGCCGCTGGCTGCGAGGCTACGCCCGAAGGGCTGCGCAACGAGGACGCGCTCTTGTTGCAGTCCCAGGTCTCTGAGCCCTTGCTTTACGAGCAGATTAATCCCGTAGCGCTGGCGCCAGCCATAGCGCCCCATATTGCGGCTATGGAAGCCAAGCGCGCCTTGTCGGTCGAGCGCCTCAGTGGCTATTGTCGAGGCGTGCTGGGCACTGCGGATCTGACCCTGGTCGAAGGCGCGGGCGGCTGGCGAGTGCCGCTGAACCGCTCGGAAACCCTGGCGGATCTGGCCCGGCTGCTCAACTTGCCGGTAATTCTGGTGGTCGGGATGCGCCTGGGCTGTTTGAATCACGCTCTGCTGACCGCCGAGGCAGTGCTGCGCGACGGCTTGCCGCTGGCCGGCTGGGTGGCCAACACTCTCGAGGCCGACATGCCTCGACTGGAAGAAAATATTGCCAGCCTGGTTCAGCGACTACCGGCTCCCTGTCTGGGGGTACTTCCACATCTGGACGAGCTCAATCCAGCGGCGCTGGCGGGGTATTTGGATACCGCGCCACTCGGGTATTGAATCCGTCACTTTGTTATATAAACGCCCGTTTTGCGCCCAAGGAATCTTAATCGTCTCTGTTTTTTGGGCAATCTAGCCGCTAAAATATCGGCATAGGTGTAAAAAGGCGCCAACTGGGTGTTGGCAGGAGCGGGTTATGAACATCAACAGCGGTTCAATGGTCAATCAGGGTTTGGTTGGCATGCAGCGCAGCCAGGCGGAGATGCTCCGTTCGGCCGAGCAGATCAGTCGCGCCGCCACTGCCCCGGCGAACGCACCCGCCGGCCCCATGCAGGGCGAGGTCCTTGAGGCCGGAGCCATGCAGATTGTCGAGCCGCTGCTGAACATCAAGGCTCAGCAGCAGGTCTTCGACAGCTCTGCGCGTGTGGTCCAGACCGCCAATGAAAACCTTGGCCGACTGATCGATACCAGCGCCTGAGTCAGCTCTGCGGAGCGAATACTTTGATCTCATCCATCCCCTCGAATTTTCCCAACGTCATTACCCCTTTCGCTCCCCTGGGGCGCCAGCCCGTGGGCCAGGAAAATCCCGAGCTAAGAAATTCCACACTCAAACCTCTGGAGCAATCGGCAGAAACTGCGCGCCGGGAAAATCGGCGCTCGCCGGATGAGCCAGGGCAGCGCCTGGAGCTGGGCCGCAGTTTTCAAGAAGGCGGTTTGGCTCGGTCGAGTCAAAGCAGTGGCGCCGACGAATCAAGCCCATTTCGGCAGCGCGATCAAAAAGCATTGGAGCGCGAGTTGGAGCAGCGTCAGCAACAGGAAATCCTGCAGGAAGTTCGTCAGCTGGCCGCGCGCGATCGAGAAGTCCGGGCTCACGAACAAGCTCACGCGGCGGTAGGCGGTAGATATGCGGGTGCGCCCACTTATGAATTTACCCGCGGCCCCGATGGCGTCAGCTATGCGGTGGCGGGTGAGGTATCGATCGATACTAGCAAGGTGCCCAACGATCCTCAGGCCACGATTGAAAAGGCGCAGCTGATTCGGCGTGCCGCTTTTGCACCCGCCGAGCCATCGTCAACTGACCGGCAGGTGGCGGCCGAAGCCACTCAAATGGAAGCCGAGGCGCGCGCTGAATTGCGCCAGCAGCAAGTGGAAGAGGCACGTGCCAGAGTCTCTGGCGACGCTGAGCAAGAAGACGCTTCAGGCGCGGCGCAGAGTGCCCGGGCTGAGGAGAATAGCAGGAGCTCCGACGCCAGCGAAGTGCCTCCAGGCAAAGACTTTTCAGGTTCAACCCCCGTTAACGACTC